>CAJXVF010000285.1 GCA_913060845.1 uncultured Alphaproteobacteria bacterium
ATGTAGAGAGGTCTCGTGGGCTCGGAGATGTGTATAAGAGACAGTGTCGTCAATGGCACCAAGATTTGGACAACGTCTGCCCACTGCGCAGATCGTATGTTTGCCCTGGTGCGTACCTCGAAGGAAGGGCGAAAGCAGGAGGGCATCACTTGTCTGCTGATTGACCTGAAAGCACCGGGCGTCGAAATCCGCCCGATCATCACGTTGGACGGGAAGCATGTTTTCAACCAGGAATTCTTCGGCAATGTGCGTGTGCCGGTATCGGACCGCGTGGGCGAAGAAGGTGACGGTTGGCGAATCGCAAAGTTCCTGCTTGGGCATGAGCGCTCCAACGCCACATACGTCTCTATGAACAAGCGCAATCTGCGCAAACTCAAGGAAATCATGGCGGACCAGCGCGCCGATGGCGAACGCCTTGCCGATGATCTCGGATTCGTTCGTAAAGTGGCGGACCTCGAGCAGGACATGCTGGCGACGACGACTATGGCCATGCGCCAGCTCGCCGCTGCATCCGCCGACAAGCCCATGGGCACGGAAGCTTCCATCATGAAGCTCCGCGTGATGGACGCCTATAAGCAGTGCCATGAACTGATGATGGAGGCCGGCGCTTACTACGCGCAGCCCTTCGAACGCGGCCATATCCGCGGTGAAGCCAATACTGAATGGGTGGGGCCAGATTACCTCTACCGCATGTCGCCAGACTATTTCGAAAGCCGTGCAATGAGCATCGCCGGGGGCAGCCACGAGATTCAAAAAGACATCCTAGCAAAGCGTGCGCTCGGTCTCTAACCCATGCTTGCGTCCCGCGCTGCGGGCGCTTAGCCTTTCATATGAAATACCGGCGTTTCAGAAGAGCGCTGACGACCTCTAGGGAGCTATTCGAAGATGGATTTTGAACTTTCCGAAGACCAAGTACTGTTGCAGGAAAGCGTGACCCGCTTCGTGGCTGACAAGTATTCCTTTGAACAGCGCCGGAAGCTGGTTGATACCGACCAGGGCTTTTCCGATAAGCAGTGGTCGCAGTTCGCTGAACTGGGCTGGCTCGGCATGCCGTTCGCAGAAGATGTTGGCGGCTATGGCGGCACCCCGGTTGAAACCATGGTGGTGCTGGAAGAATTCGGCAAAGGCCTCGTGGCAGAACCGTATATTTCCACGATCGTCCTTGGCGGCGGCGCACTTGTTCATGGCGGCACAGCGGCCCAGCAGCAGGAACTGCTTCCTCAGGTAGCTGAAGGTAATTTAAAGCTGGCGCTTGGCTTTGCAGAACGCCAGTCCCGCTACAATCTGGCGGATGTGCAGACAACGGCTAAGAAATCCGGCGGTGATTATGTGCTGTCCGGCATGAAGAGCGTCGTCTTTGGCGCGCCAACGGCTAACAAGTTCATCGTGTCTGCTCGCACCAGCGGCGGCGCGCGGGACGAAGGCGGCGTATCGCTCTTCATCGTGGATGCAGATGCATCCGGTGTATCCGTGCGCAGCTATCCAACGGTAGACGGCATGCGCGCTGGCGAAGTCACGTTGGACGGCGTCAAGGTCGGCGCGGACGCGCTGATGGGTGCGGAGGGTGAAGGCTTCGGCGCGCTCGAAACAACTATCGACTACGCGATTGCAGCGACGGCGGCAGAAGCCGTCGGTGCCATGAGCGCGCTGAACAACATGACGCTTGAATACATCAAGACCCGCGAACAGTTCGGCCAACCTATCGGCAAGTTCCAGGTGCTACAGCACCGCATGGTGGACATGTTCATCGCCCATGAAGAAGCCAAGTCCATGGCGATGATGGCAGCGATGCGCATTGATGATGAAGACCCGAACGAGCGCCGTAAGGCTGCGTCTGCCACAAAGGTGCAGATCGCGAAGTCCGCTCGCTTTGTCGGCCAGCAGGCTATTCAGCTGCATGGCGGCATTGGCATGACGGACGAATACGCCGCTGGTCACTACTTCAAGCGCCTCACCATGATCGACCGTAGCTATGGCGATGGTGATTATCATCTGGCGCGGTTTGGCGCGTTAAGCTAAACCGGGGCTAGGTTTTAAGGGCGGGGAGATATTTCGGCATGATGAAGAGCATCGTCGTCGCGTTGGACGGCTCGTCCTCCAGCGTAAATGCACGCAAAACAGCGATTGAAGTCGCGAAGCGGACCGGCGCTAGCCTGGTCGGCATCGGCGTGTTGGATGTGCCGTGGATCACGGAAGCTCGCGCGACGCCGATCGGCGCTGGCTCCTACCAAACGCACCGGAATGAAAAGCTGATCGAAGAAGGCCGGGAGAAAATCCGGGACCGGATCGACGCTTTCCGCGCTGAATGTGCCGCCGCAGACCTAGAATGCTCAGCTGTCGGCGCAGAAGGTGACCCGGTTGTGCAACTGGATTCAGAAGCCGACCGTCATGACCTGATCGTCATTGGTCGTGAAACCAATTTCCATGGCGGCGAAAATCATGAAATCGGCGGTACAGTCGAGAAGCTGCTGCATGATAATCCGCGCCCGCTGATCGTGGCCCCCGAAACAGATTATTCCAACGCGAATGATGATGTTGTTGTGGTGGCATTTGATGGGGACGTCACGTCCTCCCGCGCCATGCATATGTTCCTGCTTTTAGGTCTCGCCAAAGGCCGTGAGATTCATGTGGTGTCTGTGGACCCAGACGCCGCCAAAGCCAATGCATTGGCCGAACGCGGGGCCGCTCTGTTCCGTAGCCACGGTTACGCCGCCCTCTCAAATGGCGTCGCATCCCGGGGCAAAGTGTCAGACAGTGTCCTCGGTGCCATCAGCACCTGCAATGCCGGGCGCCTCGTCATGGGCGCTTATGGCCACGAAGGCGGCATCCGCCGCATGCTCGTAGGCTCAACGACCAAACGCCTGCTGACAGCCAGCCCAGTCCCAGTCTTCGTCCATCACTAATCTGCTACGACGCTCAGGACGCGGCTACTTAGAGCCCTAAAACATGCTCTTCAGCACCCGATCCGGCGGCGCGTGGCCGTCGGAGAAGGCTTGGATGCTGGCGATGACTTTTTCGCCCATGGCGATCCGCGCTTCTACGGTGGCGGACGCGATGTGTGGGGTTAGGACGACGTTTTCCATCTTCAGCAGCTTGGGTGTCACGACGGGCTCGTGCTCGTAAACATCCAATCCGGCACCGCCAATACGGCCTGAAGCGAGGGCGCGGACCATTGCGGCTTCGTCAATCACGTCGCCGCGGCTGGTGTTGATGATCACCGCACCCTGCTTGAACATATTGAGACGTGGTGCGTTCAGCAGGTGATATGTGCCGGGCGTGCGCGGGCAGTTGACGGAGATAACATCCATCCGCGCGACCATCTGGTTCAATGAATCCCAGTATGTAGCTTCAAGCTCCTGCTCGATCTCACCGTGGGCGCGGCGGCGGTTGTGATAGTGGATCGTCATGCCGAACGCGCGCGCGCGCCGTGCCAGCGCAGCGCCGATCCGCCCCATACCGACAATGCCCAGCCGTTTGCCGCGTAAGCTCGCACCCATCAGGCCGGTTGGGCGCCACCCATCCCAATTGTTCGCGCGTACCAAACGCTGGCCTTCGCCAATGCGGCGGATGACGGCCAGGATCAGCGCCATTGCCATGTCGGCTGTGTCTTCTGTCAGTACGCCCGGCGTGTTGGTGACGGTGAGGCCTTTGGCGTGGGCGGCCTCCAGATCGATATGGTCGACGCCCGCACCGTAATTGGCGATCAGCTTCATATTTGGGCCGGCAGCGCCGATAACCTCTGCGTCGATCCGGTCTGTAACGGTGCAGGCCAGCACGTCAGCCTCTGCCACGGCAGCCTTCAACGCATCTTTGGTGAGCGCTTCGTCCGTATCGTTCAAGTCCGCGTCAAACAGCTCCATCATCCGAGTCTCAATGGAGTCGGGCAGCTTGCGTGTGACAATGACTGTGGGGCGGGACTTGGGTGTGGGCTGGGGCATGGAGGGTGCAGCGTCCTTAGCGGGTCAGGCGCGTATTATAGGCCGGTCTTCCGCTTGCTGAAACAGGCTCTCGCGTTCAGAAGCGACTTCGTGCATCAATACCGTTCCTAAACTCGTAACTGCCTGGAGCGCCAGCCCATGACCGTCCGTCGCGGCCGCCATTTCCTTCAGATCCCTGGTCCCTCGAACTCGCCAGACCGGATCCTCCACGCCATTGGCCAGCCGACGATGGATCATCGCGGCCCAGACTTTGCCTTGCTTGGCAAAGAGGTGCTGGGGGGCATGCGCAAGATATTTCAAACGGAACATCCTGTGGTGATTTATCCGTCCTCTGGCACGGGGGCTTGGGAAGCCGCACTGGTCAACCTGTTTAATCCAGGCGACACGCTGCTCATGGTCGAAACCGGCCAGTTCGCATCGCTTTGGAAAGAGTTGGCGGAGCGGCTTGGCTATAAGACAGAGTTCATTGAAGGCGATTGGCGCCGGGGCGTGCAGGCTGAGCAGGTCGAAGCGCGACTGAAGGCCGACAAAGCTGGTGCGATCCGTGCGGTATGCATGGTCCACAACGAAACCTCCACCGGCGCCACCAGCCATGTGGAGCAAGTGCGGAAAGCCATTGATGCGGCGGGCCATGAGGCGCTGTTCCTGGTCGACACGATCTCCGGCCTCGCCTCCATGGATTATCGGCATGATGCATGGCTGTCTCTTATACACATCTCCGAGCCCACGAG
>CAJXVF010000286.1 GCA_913060845.1 uncultured Alphaproteobacteria bacterium
GGGCTCGGAGATGTGTATAAGAGACAGCCTTGCATGATTGATGCGCGGGTTGATCCATCAGGCTATTTGCCACAATTGCGGGCGCTGCGCGGTTAGGAGGGGGCCTTGGGAGAGGCAGAGTCAAAACAGGCGCACATGAACCTCGCCGTCTTTTTGACGGCGGATGGCAATTACCATCACCTTGGCTGGCGCCATCCGGATGCCTGGGTAGACGGTGGTTCAAATTTCCAGCGCTGGATTGAGTTCGCAAAGATTGCCGAAGCCGGCAAGCTGGACATGCTGTTCATCGCTGACCAGATCGCCATCGTCGGCGGGGACGATCTGGACGCCATCACCAATAGCTCCAAAGTGAACCGTTTGGAGCCGATGACGTTGCTGTCCGCATTAGCTGGGCTGACAAAGAATATTGGTCTCGCGGCCACTGCCGCTACCAGCTATTCGGAACCCTATACGGTTGCCCGCATGTTTGCGTCGCTGGACCACATTAGTGGCGGTCGTGCTGGTTGGAATTGCGTTACTGGCGGCCAGAAAGAAGAGGCGCAAAACTTCAGCCTCGAACGCCACCAAGCCCACGCTGATCGCTATGAGCGCGCCAACGAGTTTGCTGATGTTGTGATGGGTCTCTGGGACAGCTTCGACGCGGACGCGCTGTTGTATGACAAGGCGTCCGGTCAGTTTTTCGATCCATCGAAAATCCACACGCTGAATCATAAAGGCAAATATTTCTCCGTGAAAGGACCGCTGAATGCGTCGCGCTCGCCCCAGGGGCGGCCGGTGGTCATTCAAGCCGGCGGGTCAGACGCGACGGTCAGCATGGGCTCCCGTATTGCAGACGTTGTCTTCACGGCACAGGCTGATCTGCAAGCGGCGCAAACGTTCTATCGTCAGGTCAAAGAAGCCGCCGTGGGCCATGGCCGGGCGCCCGGTGACGTGAAGGTCATGCCTGGGCTATCGGTCTTTGTCGGGCAGACGCGAGAAGAAGCGCAGGCGAAGTTCGATGCGCTGCATTCCATGGTCGATGTGGCGGATGCAATCAGAGGCCTCAGTCTATTACTCGGCGGCGTAGACCTTTCTGGCTATGACCCGGACGGCCCGATGCCTGCGCTTGAAGGCAATGACCTTCGTATGAGCGGGCCGGGCACGTTCGTTAGGATCGGGCGGGAGAAGAACTACACGCTTGGGCAAGTCGCCGTGCAGTCCAAGGCCGCGCGCAATCACTGCCTGATTGTTGGCGATGCCAAAGACGTGGCGGACCATATGGAGCATTGGTTCCGGGAAGGCGGGGCTGACGGCTTTAATCTGTTGCCGCCCATCATGCCGGGATCACTCCAGGATTTCTGTGATCTGGTTGTGCCGGAATTGCAGCAACGGGGCCTGTTCAGAACTGAATATGAAGGGCCGACATTGCGCGAAATTATGGGGTTGAAGGCACCTTAAGCCGATTTGGGCCGCAGCACATGATGGTGTGCTGCGTCATAAAGTTTGCTGTCTCGGAATGCGTGTTCGCCAAGCGCTGGGCCGACCAGGATGAGCGCCGTGCGGGTGATTTTGGCTGCCTTCACGGCGGCGCGGATATCAGCAAGCGTTCCCTGGATAATCAGCTCATCCGGCCAAGTCGCCCGATAAACTACGACTACGGGGCAATCCGCGCCGTAAAGCGGGGTTAGCTCACGGGTTACTTTCGCTAGATTGTTGATGGATAGGTGGATCGCCAGCGTGGCTCCACTTTTGCCCAGCGTCACCAAGTCCTCGCCTTCAGGCATAGCTGTGGCGCGGACGGACGTGCGGGTGACGATCACTGTTTGCGCGATCTCTGGCAGGGTCAGTTCCATCTTCAGCGCCGCCGCCGCTGCCGCAAAAGCAGGCACGCCAGGTGTGACGTCAAATTCAAGACCAAGGGCATCCAGGCGGCGCATCTGCTCGGCAATCGCACCGTAAATGGATGGATCGCCGGAATGGACGCGGGCGACGATGCCGCCATCTGCGACGGCGGCCGCCATCATTTCAATAATCGCATCCAGGTCCATCGGGGCGGAATCAACCACCTTTGCGCCCGGCTTCGCCTCAGCCACAACAGCTTCGGGCACCAAAGAGCCTGCATAGAGCACAAGATCTGCCGCTTGGATCAGCCGAAGCCCCCGAACTGTAATCAAGTCGGGTGCGCCTGGCCCGGCGCCGATGAAGTGGATGGTCATGGAGATACGGCCTCAATGGATCGAATGAGGTTGTGTCCTTAGCATGTGGCCCGGGTTGGCGCTAACCAGAAGCGCGAGCGCGAAGGCCGGTGATGAATCCATCAACCTCCGTGCGAAGTGTGTCGGCAACACCATGAATTTTATTGGCGGCGATAGAAACTTGCTCCACGACGGCATTGCCAGACCGGGCTTTTTCGTTGAGTTGGGCAATGAGGTCTGCCACCTCGACATTGGCGGCGGCGGCTCCCCCGGCTCGATCTGCAATGCTGCGGGTCGTGGCCGCCTGCTGCGATACGGATTACGCAATCATATCCGCCATATCAGATGTCGATGCGACGACGTCGGCGATGACTTCGATATGATCAGAGGTCTCGGTGACACCGTCCCGGATGCGCTTCACATGCTCGACGATCTCGTGTGCGGCTTCTGCGGTTTGGCCTGCAAGCTGCTTGACCTCGCCCGCAACAATCGCAAATCCGCGCCCAGCTTCACCCGCCCGCGCGGCTTCAATGGTTGCGTTTAGAGCCAACAAGTTTGTGCGTTTCGTGATCTCGCTAACCAGATTAACAACTTCGCCAATCCGGTTCGCATCATCGGTCAGGCCAGATACAGATGCTTTGGCGTTCGCAGCTGCATCAGCGCCGCGTTGGGACCGCTGGGCCGCGTCCGAGGCGGCAGTTTCGATCTCACCGATGCTGCTCGCAATCTGTTGAGACCCGGCAGCGACGCCGTCAACATTCTCGCGAGCTTCAGCAGCGCGATCTCGTGAGCTATGTGACAGGGTTTCGGTGGCGCTGATGGCATCAGACATGAAATCGGAGGATTGGCGTAATTCATCCGCCGATCTGCCGATTTGAGATACAGAGGCCATCACCGTTGATTCAAATTCTTTGGCCAGTGCACTCATTTCCTTGCGCATTGCGTTATTGCGTTCTTCTTCTTCTTCTTCTTCTTCTTCAGCTGCGGACTTTTACTTCTTCATTTCCGCCATGCTGCGCAAAGCATTGGCGAACTTCGCAACAACGTCGCCGAGCATATTTAGCTCTTTCAGGCTTGCGTATGGCGGCGGGGCGACGGTGCGTCCGGCACCAAGTTCTGCCAACACATGGACAGATCGCTGGATTGGCAGAATTACTAAACGCCGCGTCATCAGGCCGATCAACATGACCATGACTAGGATTGCAGCACCGGCTGATGCCAGCGCCAGCCGGATATTATCAAGGCCGTTTAGGATGCTCGTAGCGCTCGCCGCTGCCAGATCAATCGACGTGGCGGCAAGTTCATCGGCAAGAATGGATAGTGTTGTTATCGCCAAGTTTAAGTTCTGGACCTTAGCTGCCTTTGCTTCAATTTGCTGACTGCGCAGGTCAAATACAATCTTGGCTCCGCGTATGTCTCCGATTAAGGCGGGTAGAAAATCAAACGCACCCGTACTTGGCAGACCATCCGCTAGAGTGCCGACCTGGCCCATGTGTGTAGAAAACAAGGTCTGGATTTCAGACACTTTCACTGGGTCTTCGGTTGCGAATGCGCGGCTGATTGAGCTGCGGGCTTCACGGACATTTTGAAGTAAGTCCTGGGCATTGTTATTGGCAGTGAATATCTGTCGGATAAGCAGGCTCGCAGCAGGATTTGATGCGGTATTTGAAGCATTTGACAGATATTCAAATTGCTGTTTCAGCTGTGTTTCATTTTCGGCAGTGATTGATGCGAGCGCGTTCGCAAGTTTCTGAATCTTGCTGTCCATAGCCCGCAACATTGCCCTGATTTCAGCTTTACGGCGATCCCGATCGTCCGCGGCAATGGTCGCCTGCTGAATGGCCTCAAGTGCTTTTGCACCTGCAGCTTTTTGATGGGTATCGCCTCATGTCATAAGAAGGTTAGCGACGGTAGCAGCCTGATCACGAAAACCATCACGTTCTGAAATCGTTGTCGCATAGGAGAGGCGCATCGTTAGCTGCATCAGTCGCTCAGTGACGAGTGCTGCTGACGCATGTTGCGCTGATTCTGGCAGAATTTCATCGCGGGTCGTTCGCGCCAAGTCGTCAATGGCCGAGATGCGCTCGGAAATCACGGTGGCGGTGGTTGCAAGTACGCTGAGTAAGGCTAGACCAAGGCCTGCAAAGGCCTGTGCAAGCGTCAGTCGAGCCTTCCCGGACTTTTTACTGTGCTTTGACGCCATACTGAGTCCAAAAATTTCAGAGACCCCGAGAGCCACGCTCCCGGCAAACGAGTTTGCTGCGGGAGGGATTTGGCCATGTTTTGGTTAAGGATGGCTTGAAATTGGCAGAATCCTGTCGTTAGTGGGTCCGATAGGACAATGCTTCCGCTACATGGGCGCGAGTGACGCCCGGGGCTTCCGCCAGGTCTGCAATTGTCAGTGCAACACGCAGCACCCGGATATATCCGCGTGCAGAGGTAATTGCTCACGTAGTTGGCAAAAAGGTGTTGCGTTGTCATCGTGGATATGAGT
>CAJXVF010000287.1 GCA_913060845.1 uncultured Alphaproteobacteria bacterium
GCAATATCCTCATCCGTGGCCGTGTCGCCCAGGGTGACGCTGAAGCTGGCCTCGCCGCTGCCGCCCACGTTGTCGAAGGCGCGTTTGAAACCAGCTTTGTTGAGCATGCGTATATTGAGCCCGAAGCAGGGGCAGCATGGATGGATGGCGATACGCTGGTCATCCATGCCTGCACCCAAGCACCTGTGATGGATCAGGACGACGTCGCCAACGTGCTGGGCTTGCCTGCATGGCGGGTGCGGATCATCCCGACGGCGGCCGGTGGTGGCTTTGGCTCTAAGCTGGATATTTCACTGCAGCCGCTGATTGGCTTGGTCTCGCTGAAAACCGGCCGCCCGTGCCGCATGGTCTACACGCGCAGCGAAAGCATGGCCTCGACCACCAAGCGCCATGCTTCGCGCATGTCTGCCCGTATTGGCGTTGATGCCGATGGCCGCATTACTGGCATGGCGTTCGAAGGGGATTTCAACACCGGCCCGTATGCGAGCTGGGGGCCGACGGTCGCCAACCGCGTACCGGTTCATGCGTCCGGCCCATACCGAACGCCGAATTATCTGGCCGAAACCCAGGCGGTTCATACCAATGCTTCGAATGCTGGCGCATTCCGGGGCTTTGGGGTGCCGCAAGCGGCGATCATGCAAGAGACGTTGTATGACCGGCTGGCAGAAAAATGTGGACTGGATCGCTTGGCATTCCGCCAGCTAAATGCGTTGCAGGACGGTGATATTTCCGTTTGTGGGCAGCAGCTGAATTCTGCTGGTATCAGCGAATGCCTGGATGCGCTGGCCGCGCCCTGGCAAATAGCGCTGGATGCAGCAGCGGCGTTTAATGCGCGCTCAACGGAGCGGAAGCGCGGCGTTGGTGTTGCTTCTTGTTGGTATGGTTGCGGCAACACATCTCTACCGAACCCATCGACGGTCCGGCTTGGCGTTACTGCGGATGGGCGTTTGGTTTTGCATCAGGGTGCGACCGATATCGGGCAGGGCTCCAATACCGTTATCACCCAGATCTGCGCCGACGCGCTTGGCCTGCCTGTCGCAGTGTTCGAGCTTGTTGGTCCAGATACTGCACTGACGCCAGATTGCGGCAAAACCTCTGCCTCCCGCCAGACCTTTGTGACGGGCAACGCCGCATTGGCGTCGGGCAAAGCACTCCGCCAGAGCATTCTCCGCCTAGCTAATATGAGCGATGCGGCGGAACTCACCCTTGCAGATGGCGTGCTCTCGGCAAATGAAGGGGCGCGCAGTCAGATAATTGATCTCGGCCGCATGCCCGCTGACGACCATGGCTACGTGATCGCGGCAGAGGAAACCTATGATCCGCCGACAGCGCCATTGGATGAGAATGGCCAGGGTGTTCCTTATGCCATCTACGGTTATGGCGCGCAGATTGCGGAAGTCGAGGTCGATATTGCGCTTGGCGTCACGAAGGTATTGAAGGTAACGGCGGCGCATGATCTGGGTCGGGTCATCAATCCGCTATTGGCAGAAGGCCAGATTGAGGGTGGCGTGGCGCAAGGTCTGGGCTTTGCGCTGATGGAAGAATATCTGCCTGGGCGGACAGAGAACTTGCACGATTATCTGATCCCAACGACTGGCGATATGCCCCATGTAGAGTCAATCCTGGTCGAGAAGCCGGACCCTGAAGGCCCCATGGGCGCGCGAGGCCTGGGCGAGCATGTCTTGATTCCAACGGCACCCGCAATCTTTAACGCGATCCGTCATGCAAGCGGGGCTGAGATTGATTTCGCACCCGCTCTGCCGCACCGTATCCGCGCGGCTATCAAGCTGAAGGAGGAGCAGTCGTGACCGTCAAAAAGGGCGATAAAGTCCGCTGTGATGCCTGTCCTGTCATGTGTTTTGTCGCTGAAGGCCGCGCTGGCGCCTGCGACCGTTATGCAAATGTAGACGGCAAGATCGTGCGGACAGACCCGCTGACAGTCTTCGATAAGCGCCTGGAAACGGGCGGCGAGATCAAGCCATTCCTGCAGGCCGATTGGGAAGCCAAGCCGTTCTCCGGCGATGATGTTTTCGTGTCCGCGATTGGCGCAGGCACCACATATCCAGACTACAAGCCAGCGCCTTTTATTGTGAGCCGCAAGATTGACGGCGTTGATTTCGTCACGGTCGTCTCAGAGGCGATCTTCTCCTATTGCGGCGCTAAGGTGAAAATCGATACCGACCGGCATATCGGTGATGAGGCAGCGACTGTCCGCGCCAATGGCGAGGCGATTGGCCATGTCATGACAGGCGAATATGGCAGCCAGATGCTATCCCTCGGCGGCGTCGATCACTTGACCGGCGGCGGCAAAGCGGAAGGCCGCGTGACTTGCGACGCGTTGATGCGGCTCTGTAACAAAGAAGCGATCGAACTCTCCATTGATAATGGCTCCACAGTTCTGGTGCAGGCGGGGCAGGCGCCGGTTGTGGACGGCTATAGCGAAGCGCGCATGCGGGTTGGCTGCGGATCCGCCACCATCGGCATGTTTGCGTCCCAGTGGTCGGGGTTGGTGGATGAAGTGGTGGTCGTGGACGATCACATCACCGGCGTTGTCTCAGAACATCAAGCTGGCAAGGTGCTGAACTGGCCAGATACAGGCATCCGCATCGAAGGCCGCCGCTCAACGCCGGGCCGGTATTTTGACGTGGCGGAACCAGGGCTTGGATGGGGCGGCGCCGATATCGATGATCCACTGACGATCCTTGGTCCGTGGAACACTAAGAAGGGTGCCAAGCCAGGGCTGACCATGCTGATGGTCTCCACCACCGGCGAGCAGTACGGCTATTACATACTGGATGAGGACCTGCAGCCGCGCCCACATGATTTGCCCGCAGCGCTTCGCCCATCGGTCGATCTGATCGGGGAGAACTGCGAGGCGGCGCTTTGCACCGTGTTGTTCATGGGTGGGGCGGGCGGATCGCTGCGGTCCGGCGTAACACGCAACCCGGTTCGGCTAACGCGATCTGTGCAGGCCAAGCAGACGACCGTCACTATCGGCGGCGCTTCGGCCTATGTGTGGCCGGGCGGTGGGATCACGGTGATGGCGGACGTTATGGATACGCCTGACGCGGCTTTCGGCTATGTGCCGACGCCTGCCATCGTCGCACCCTTGGAATTCACGACGACACTGGAGGAATACCGGCGACTTGGTGGCCATGATGATGCCGTGCGCACCGTCGAGGACATCCTGGCGCACGGCGGCGAATATGGTGCGGACGTGCGCGCTATCGGCGGCATAGCCCGCTGAGCTGGGATGCGCCGCAAGCCTCGCGACTGGCCGATGGGCGCTTACATCTGCATCACGGTCCGATTGATCTGATCATCGAAAGCTTCGGCCCCGGCGCTGACGCAAGCTATGCGCGCGCCGCCCACGTGTTCCAAACGGTGCTGATCGATTTGGCTGGTGAACTGCCGGATTTGCGACGTCCGATAACAGACGGTCCAGTGCTTACAGGAGCGATTGCCCAAGCGACGAGTGCCCTAGTTCGGCCTTATGCACCAGTTTTCGTCACGCCGATGGCTGCCGTCGCCGGTGCTGTCGCTGACTACGTGTTGGCGGCCCTGGTTGACGGTCCTGGCATCGCCAAGGCCTACGTTAACAATGGCGGTGATGTGGCGTTCTTCCTGACGACGGGCGCGGTATTCAACGCTGGCATTTTTGCTGAGCAGCCCGGCGCGTTTCAGGTGCAGTATGAAAACCCAGCCCGTGGCATCGCGACATCAGGATGGCGGGGACGCAGCCATTCGCTTGGCATCGCGGATGCTGTGACTGTCCTGGCGGAGAATGCGGCGGCGGCGGATGTTGCGGCTACGTTGATCGCCAATGCTGTGGATGTGCCTGGATCGCCAAAAATCAAGCGGGCGCCTGCGGTGGAACTGGCACCGGATAGTGATCTTGGCGAGCAGCTTGTGACGATTGATGTTGGGGAATTATCAGAAAGCGAGACTGCGAGCGCACTGGACCTAGGCACCGCTTACGCGCAGCGCATTCTGGAACGCGGACTGATCTATGGCGCAGCGTTGCAGCTAAACGGCGATGTTCGATTTGTGACGTCAGAAGGTTCGCAGCAGCTGCTCTAACCGGCTTTCTTCAAGTCGTCGGCTATACGACGTAAGGCCTTCGCATCAGATTGCGCCAGCGCTTTCAACAAGACTGACAATTCTTCATCGTCGGCACGTTTGGCTGCGCGTTTCAGCGGAATCCATTTGATAGTGCGCTGGTTTTTCTCTTTCCAGTCATCCATTTGTTCGGTGACCAGAAGCGGATAGACCGCGACCTTGCTCGGTCGGATACTGCCGTCGTCATTCAGGTGGTCATAGGCGTAAGCGCCGATGGCTTTACGACAGGCCGACCCGACGACGCCCGCTTCTTCAAGCGCCTCGACTTCGGCGACTTTGTTCGGCGCCAAGCCTTTGATAGGATTACCCTTTGGGAGGATCCAGCGTTTCCGCGTCCGGGATGTCACCATAAGCAGGTGTACGCCGTCTTCATCCTGCCGGAACGGCAGCGCCGCAACTTGGCGATGGAATTTCGACGGCACGGATGCGATCTCCTAATTGGGCTGGGCGGGTAATAGCTGCAAAGAAGCGAGAGTATAATACCTGTCTCTTATACACATCTCCGAGCCCACGAGACCTCTCTACATCT
>CAJXVF010000288.1 GCA_913060845.1 uncultured Alphaproteobacteria bacterium
ACGAGATGTAGAGAGGTCTCGTGGGCTCGGAGATGTGTATAAGAGACAGCGATCGGGCTGCTGGCTGGATTTCAGGGTGGACTGACGGACAGCATTTTGATGCGCATCACAGATGGCATGTTGGCATTGCCCGTCTTGCCGCTGCTCATCGTGCTGGCAGCAGTTGATCCAACTAAGCTTGGGATGAGCGCTGATTCAGGTGGGGCGGCCAGTGTGGTTCGCATCGTGCTGATTGTGGCGTTAGTTGGTTGGCCGGGCGCGGCGCGGCTGACACGGGCGGCGGCACTTTCAGCTAGGGCGCAGGACTATGTCCGAGCGGCTCGCGCCGTCGGCGTCCACCCCTTTCGGATCGCCGTTCGGCATGTCGCACCTGCAGCGGCAGGGCCAGTGATCGTGGCGGCGACGCTGGCAATGGGCCAGGTCATCCTGTTCGAGTCTATCTTGAGCTTTTTAGGGCTCGGCATTCAGCCGCCCTTGGCAAGCTGGGGGGCGATGCTGGCCCACGCTCAGGATACAATTTGGGAGCGGCCAATGCTTGCGATCTGGCCGGGCGTTGCGATTTTCCTGACAGTCATCGCTGTGAATTTCGTAGGTGACGGATTGCGTGACGCCTTAAACCCGCGCGCGGTGGAGAACCGCTAAGTGAGGATGGCTGCTGTAATCTGCGTTAGAACAGCGTCACTCGCCAACATCATGATAAGCAACACGGTCGCTTGTTTGCCGGTGATGCCAAGCGCCCATTTGGCGACAAACCAATCGACGACGATGACCCAGATCATCGTCACAAACAATAGTACCTGCAACGCTGCGGGCGGCGCACCGACGATCTGCATCACTACGGCCCCGATCGTTATCGGAAGCACTTGCAACACGGCGCACCAGTTTGCGGCAACGACATAACGCGGCCATGCGCGTGTGACGGCCATGCCGCGCGCCATTTCATACGCAATGACCAGAGGAAAGAGCCAGCGCACGATGAGCGATAGCACTGCGATCACCGGCGTCATCTCTCCGGCAGGTCGTTCCTTCGCCACCTCCGTGACGCCTTCAATGGTGGAGGCTGCCGTCAAAATTTCACCAGCGAACACACTGGTCATGACATGGAGGCCAACAAAGAGTGGCAGTGCCCAGAAGGAGATAAGGACCGCGCGGTTACTGTCGTTGAACACGGCCAGGGCGTCGCGCTGGAAGCGGACGGCCTTACTGGCGGCCCTTAATCCGTGGCGAATTTCCTCGCCCCGGCTGGTCATGAACTGGCCTTGAAGAAGTCGTGCAACACTTCCAGGTAGGTTTCTGCGAGTGCTGTTATGTCCGCTGTTGCCACATGTTCATCCACTTGGTGTGCGGTGGCGCTGATTAGGCCAAGTTCGACCACGGGGCAATAATCCTTAATAAATCTGGCGTCTGAAGTGCCGCCGGTCGTCGAAAACTCAGGGCGTCTGCCGCTGACAGCCTCTACGGCCTTCGCGACGGTTTCCGTTAACGGACCAGGTTCCGTTACAAAGCTCTCACCCGATACGGCGACTTTCAGGCTGTAGGGCTGCCCAACAGCGTCGAGGCGTCGGCGGATTTCGGTTTCAAGCTTTGCGCTGTCAAAGTTCGCATTGAAGCGCACATTAAACCGGGCCTCAGCTTTTGCCGGGATCAGGTTCGTCGTCATGTTTCCGACATCTATGCTTGTCGCTTGCAAGCTAGACGGCGGAAAATGCGGGTGGCCGTCGTCCAGCGGCTCCTGCACCAGCGCATTCAGCAGCGGTAAGATGTTGTGGACAGGATTATCAGCGCGTTCCGGGTATGCCACATGCCCTTGGATGCCATTGACCGTCAGCACGCCGTTTAGGCTGCCCCGCCGGCCGATCTTGATCATATCACCCATCGCGTCTGGATTGGTCGGCTCGCCAACAATGCAGGCGTCAAACCGCTCACCGCGTTCGGCTAGCAAGGGTAGCATTTTCTTGGTGCCGTTCACGGACGGGCCTTCTTCATCCCCGGTGATCAGGAATGAGATTGCGCCCGGAAGGTCTTCGCCAGTTTCCGTGACGTAGGCAGCGCTGGCCGCGACGAAAGCCGCGATGGCGCCTTTCATATCAACCGTGCCGCGTCCGTACAGAATGCCATCGGCGATGTCAGCGTCAAACGGACCGTGTTTCCAGTCCGCCCGGTTGCCAATGGGAACGACGTCCGTATGGCCGGCGAAGCAGATATGCGGCCCGGCATTCGGCGACCCAGCGCGGGCGAACAGATTGTCCACGTCTGGCGTGCCGTCATCCGTAAACGGCATGCGTTCGCAGGCAAAGCCGAGCGGCGCTAACCAGCCTTCCAATGCAGAGAGCGCGCCGCCTTCAACAGGCGTCACGCTTTCGCAGCGGATTAGCGCCTGCGCAGTTTCGACTGGATCGAGAGGCCAGTTGGTCATTAATCCCGCAACAATTCATTGATGGATGTTTTAGCGCGCGTACCTTCATCCACGGTCTTCATGATGACGGCGCAGTATGTGGATGGGCCGGGGCCACCGGTCGGTAGGTCATGGCCAGGCATGTTGCCAGGTATAAGCACGGAATATGCCGGTACGCGGCCACGGTGAATTTCGCCGGTTTCCCGATTAACAATCTTGGTCGAAGGGGAGAGGAATACGCCCATGGACAGGACACACCCTTCCTCAACGATTACGCCTTCAACGACTTCGCTACGCGCGCCAATAAAGCAGTTGTCTTCGATGATGACAGGATTGGCCTGCATTGGCTCCAATACGCCGCCAATGCCGACGCCGCCGGAGAGATGGCAGTTGTTACCAATCTGCGCGCAGGAACCGACAGTCGCCCACGTATCAACCATCGTGTTTTCGCCGACATAAGCGCCGAGGTTAACGAAGCTTGGCATCAGCACCGCATTCGGCGCGATATAGGCAGAGCGGCGAACAATTGCGCCAGGGACGGAGCGGAACGCAGCTTTCTCAAACTGCTCGCGACCCCAGCCTGACGTTTTTAGAGCAACTTTGTCGTACCAAGCAGAACGGCCACGCTCTGGGTCTACAGCGCCGCCTGCCATGGGGGCGGAATTGTGCAGGCGGAAAGACAGGAGCACTGCCTTTTTGCACCACTGGTTTACGACCCATTCGCCGGATGTCTTCTCAGCCACACGAATTTCGCCCGAATCAAGTGCATCAAGTGCGGTTTCGATAGAATCGCGGACAGCGCCTTTGGTCGTCGGGGAGATACTGTCCCGGTCTTCCCAGGCGGCTTCAATGGTACGTTCGAGGTCGGCGTAAGACATGGGCTCAGGCTTTCATGCAAGCTAATCGGATTTAGTCAGGACAATGCGAACGTCGGCGCGCGCTGTCAACGCGGCGGATGGGCTTAGCGGCGATCTTTTACCGTCGTGGCGACCATGCGCCGGATACGGTAGAGCGTGGGCTGCCCGGTGCGCGAATAACTTCGCGTGCTGCGGGCGCGGCTTGTAGCGGCGGCGCTTGATAGGTCTGCGCTGGAATGGGCGCTTGATAGGCGGGCAATGGCGGCGGGATGGTCAAAGCGCCATCCTCTGGCAGAACAGCGGGTGCCGGCATGCGGGGAATTCGGTCCAGCGGTTGTGGCGCATAGGCTGGCGGTGCGGCTTCGGTTTGCATGGGCGCAGCCGGAGGATGCAGCCAATCCGGCGCGGGCTGGCGCAGCAGACGATCGACATCATAGCCTTTGGGCGAGGCATGAGCGCTCATGCCAAACGCCAAAATCAGGCCTGCGCCTGCGAGGCGCGCGACGATGCGGCTCATGCCGACATTCTCCATCACGGACTATCTATCTCTCGTGGGCTGACGGTGATCTGCCCTTCAAGCTATATCTTAGCTGGAAGCGCGTAGTTGCGCGACGGGAGAATGCGCCGGATGGCAGAAGAATTTATGATCGGCATTGCGGCGATTTGGGCGGCGCTTGCACTTGGCCTCATCCCAGCGATGACGCTGTTTATCGGCAGGGTCGCGTTTATGACGCTGGATGCCGACAACGCCGCCAAGTTTTTGCGAGCCGCCTTTCAGATTTACTACCTGATGCTGGCCTGTTTCAGCGGTTTTGCCGCGGCTCTATTGGCGCTGCCTAGGCCGATTGAAGCTGCCCTGATGGCATTAATTGCGTTTATGGCGCTCTACGGGCGCTACTGGCTGCTGCCAATCGCGCACAATCTGGATGATCTCCGCATGCAAAATAGGCCGCAGAATCATGATTCTGCGGGCGCCAAGACTGACATTGTCAGTGATATTGCGAACGCCAGCCATGACGATGTCGAAGATCTTGGCGAAGAGGCGAAGCTGGAAGCGATGCGGACTGAGGAGCTTTCGATACAGCGGGCTCTCATTAAGGTGCAGAGCCGCAGCAGTTTCATCGCCGTAATACAGATCGCCATTGGCATTGCCGTAGTTGTGAGGCTCGCAATCGTATGAGTGAACCTAAGAAACGTAATGCCGTCCGCTGGGTCATTTTTGGCTTCGCGGGGATTTGCCTGCTCTTTGCCGGTGGGGCTGCCTATGTCGCCCTTCAGATCATTGAAGGCGGGCCGAACCAAGAAGGCGGCATTATGGGCCCTGTCTCTTATACACATCTGACGCTGCCGACGAATAGAGAGGTGTAGAT
>CAJXVF010000289.1 GCA_913060845.1 uncultured Alphaproteobacteria bacterium
CAGAAGACGGCATACGAGATCAGCCTCGGTCTCGTGGGCATTCAGGCGGCAGCCGAAGGTTAGGACCTCCGTTGCGGATGTCTCTACCGATGCGTCTGTCATCGCCGCATCAGTTCAGCGGCATCGAATGCACCGACATAAGCACTGGTCGCAGGGCCGGTCATGATGATGTGACCGCCCGAACGCCACGTCATTTCCAAAGGCCCGCCGAGCAGTTCAATCGTGACATCACGGTCCGTCAGTTCGCGCCGGATACAAGCAACAGCCGCTGCGCAAGCGCCAGTGCCGCAAGCCCGCGTTTCCCCAACGCCGCGTTCCCATACACGCAGACGCGCATGGCTGCTGCTCATCACCTGTGCCACGCCAATATTGGCACGCTCCGGGAAGAATGCGTGGGTCTCAAGTGCGGGTCCGAGTGTCGCCAGATCAACCGCGTCCAGGTCATCAACGAAAAATGTTGCGTGTGGATTGCCGACATTGCCGCCGACGGGGTCACTAAGCGGCCCAAGCTCCAGTGGCATGTGCAGCGTATCGCAGGCTTCAGCGACAGGAATTTCCTGCCATTCTGTCTTCACCTTGCCCATATCGACGGCGACGAGGCCATCAGGTGCCGCATGGGCATCCAGCAGGCCAACGACAGTTTCAATGATTGCACGGTCATTGCCAGTTTCCGCCATAACGCGCTTAGCGATACAGCGCGTGCCGTTGCCGCATGCTTCCACCTCACCGCCATCGGCGTTGTAAATGGAAATGAACGCGTCGGCGCGCGGATCTTCTGGTGGGCGGATGACAAGCATTTGGTCAAAGCCAATGCCACGCTTCCGGTCCGCAATCGCTGCTGCCAACGCTTCATCGGGACGGAAGGCGCGCGTCCGCGCATCAATAACCACAAAGTCATTGCCTAGGCCGTGCATTTTCACAAACGGCGTCATCATGGGGTCGCGCGTATCCTGCATGGCGCGGGATATAGGGTGATCGGGGGCCGTTGTCCATGCGGCGGGGCGCGCTTAAGCCTTAGAATCAGTCCTCAGGTACGCCAGATTTGCGCTTGAGATACCGCCCAACCACGCCCGCCATCATCACCACCATGAAGATACGGCCCATATGATGTACGGCAACGAACGGCGCTTCGATCCCCAATGTGAGCGCAATCAGGCTCATCTCCGCAAAGCCGCCGGGTGAATATGAGAGATGAACGGCACGGAAATCCAAGTCTAATGCAACGGCGACGAAATAGGCCGCGCCTGCCGCTAGCACTAACAGACCAACCGTCGCAATTGCACCCAGAACCATCGGCTTTAAGAGCTCGCGTGGTTTCACACCTGCGAACCTAGCCCCTGCCCCACTGCCGATCACGGCTTGTGCAAAAGCGACCAGTTCAATCGGTGGCTTTGCGTCTGTAATGCCGCCCGCGTGGATAAGCGCGCTGGCCGTCATAGAACCAAACATCTGCCAAGCTGGAAGGCGCAGTAGTTTGGCAATAAATGCGCCGATGAACCCAGTAACAATCAGCAGTGCCAGGTCGCCCATATCGGCACCCAGTATGGAGCCACCCGCGCCCAAATCCGGCGGCGGGATATAGCCTTCAATCAGCGCATAAGCTGGCGGTATCAACGCCATTACCATGACAATGCGGGTCGCATGGCAAAGCACAATCGTTCGCTCATCGCCGCCCAGCGCTGGTCCCAGGATCATCATCTCGCCTAGACCGCCTGGGGATGCACAGAAAAGAGCCGTGTGTCTATCGAAGCGGCCTACCCGCCGGTAGAACCACGCCGCCAACATCGTGCCAACCGTGACCACCAGGATCATCCCAAGAAAGCTGCCGCCCCAGTGCAGGAGGTGGTCAAAAGTTTCAGCGGTGAATGCGCTGCCCAGCATAATGCCAAGCACGATGATCCATAGCCGTCGGAAAAGCTGCGGGACTTGCAGCGGTAGGCCTGCCATTGAGCAGATCATGGTCGCCGCAAGGGCACCAAGCATCCACGGCAATGGCGTTCCAATACGGGTGAACAGCCAGCCGCCTGCGAGGCCAATGGTGATTGTAAGGGCTAGGCGGACCCAGCGGTTCTCAAGACTACGAGTCATGAGACTGCGGGTTGCCAAGCCGCCATCCGCCATTAGCTTTGGAACTGCTCTTTCAGCACCCGTTCTTCCAGATCATGGTCTGGATCAAACATCAGTGTGAAGGTCTGGCTCAAATCTTCGCGAATCTCGACGCGGGTGACATCGCGCGCTTCTGTGTAGTCTGCGACAGCGAGAACCGGCCGCTTTTCAGCTTCTAAGACTTCAAACACCACGTGCGATCCGTGCGGCAACAAGGCACCACGCCAGCGACGGGGGCGGAAGGCACTGATCGGCGTTAAGCAGAGCGCGCCAGCGCCCAACGGCACGACAGGCCCATGGGCGGACAGATTGTAGGCCGTGCTGCCAGCAGGCGTTGCCACCAGGACGCCGTCACAGATCAGCTCGGAAAGCCGCTCGACGCCGTCTACAAGAATCCTGATTTTCGCACTCTGGCGGGTTTCGCGCAGCAGCGACACTTCGTTGATCGCCAAAGCTTCAATCGTCGTGCCGTCATAGATCGTCGCTGTCATTTTCAGCGGGTTGAGATCGACCGCCTTAGAGACTGCGATCCGATCCGGCAGATCGTCCACACTGAAGGCGTTCATCAGGAAGCCAACAGTGCCACGATGCATACCAAAGATCGGTTTGCTGTTTACGTGGTATTCATGCAGCGTTTCCAGCATAAAGCCGTCACCACCAAGTGCCACGATGACATCGGCCTCGGCTGGCGGCACGCTGTCATAGCGGCTTTGAATTTCCGACAAGCTCCGTTGCGCAGATGGCGCAGACGAGGCGACGAACGCGAGCTTTTGATCCCCCCCAGGCATGCTCGTTATCCGCCAGTCACGCTCATATGGCGCCCAACCGATTGGGCCCCTTGCCGTCGATCAATCACAAAGTCATGACCTTTTGGCTTGTGCGCAATTGCATCCCGGATCGCCTGCTCGACGATTGCATTATCGGGAGATATCCGGAGCGGCTCACGCAGGTCCGCAGCATCTTCCTGGCCAAGGCACATATACAGCGTGCCAGTGCAGGTCAGGCGCACGCGATTGCAGGATTCGCAGAAATTATGGGTTAGTGGCGTAATGAAGCCGATACGCTGGCCGGTTTCCTTCACGTCGAAATAGCGCGCCGGGCCACCGGTCGAGTGATTGCTTTCTTCTAGCGTCCAGTTCTTGGCGAGGCGTGAGCGGACGAGGGTAAGCGGGAGGTATTGATCCAACCGCTCTTCGCCGCCGATATCGCCCATGGGCATGACTTCGATCAGGGTGAGGTCAAAGCCCTCCGCCCCGCACCAAGCAAGCATCTGGTCGATTTCTTCATCGTTCACGCCCTTAAGCGCTACGGCGTTGATCTTAACCTGAAGGCCAGCTTTCTTCGCCGCTTCAACGCCAGCGAGCACTTGCTCTAACCGACCCCAGCGGGTGATTTCCTTGAACTTGATGCTATCCAGCGTGTCAATGGATACATTCACGCGCCGAACACCAGCGGCGTAGAGCTGGTCCGCAAACCGACCCAACTGGCTGCCATTTGTGGTCAGCGTGAGTTCATCCAAATGACCGCTATCGATCAGGCCGCCCAGATTGTTGATGAGCTGCATCACATTGCGGCGCACCAGCGGCTCACCGCCAGTCAGGCGTAGCTTGCGCACGCCCATTTTCACGAAGGCCCGGCAGAGGCGCTCGAGTTCCTCAAGCGTCAACAAATCTTTCTTTGGCAGAAAGCTCATGTGTTCGGACATGCAATAAACGCAACGGAAGTCGCACCGGTCTGTCACGGATACACGGAGATATGTGATCGCACGACCGAATGGATCTATTACCGGGTCGGTCTGCGCCAGCATATTCGCCGGGCTGGATTGTGCAGGGCTAGTTTCTATCGTCATGGCGTTTACATCTCCCTTTCAGACCGCGGCTATAACATATCAGGCAGCGAGCCTTCAGAAGCAAGGGCGCATAGGATGAAACTATGAGCGATAACGGGCGAATACAATGTGCTGGACTCGTTCTTGCGGGCGGTGGAGCCGTCCGTTTGGGCGGTGTGGACAAGGCGCAAATTCAGATCGGCGACCAAACGCTGCTGCTGCGCGCAATCGGGATATTGGGCCAGTTCGCTGAGGCCATAGCGATTTCCGGCGGGCCTGATCCAACGGGCTCTGAAATGCATGGCCATCCGGTTTTGAAGGACGTTTCCCCAGGCGGAGGGCCGCTTGGCGGGATCGCTGCTGGCTTGAGTTGGGCCGCAGAGGAAGGCTTCGAATGGCTTGCAGTCATGCCTGTTGACGCACCATTCCTTGATGAGGTGCCCTATCTACGGCTGATCGAAAAGGCATCGGAAAGCCCGCTACTGATTGCCGAGACTTCGCGCCCACAGTGGCTCGCATCACTCTGGGCAACACGCTTGGCAACTGATGCTGGACAGGCAGCGGCTGGCGAAGATAAGTCCATTGCGCATTTTGCAAAGGTGATAGGCTGTCTCTTATACACATCTCCGAGCCCACGAGACCTCTCTACATCTCG
>CAJXVF010000290.1 GCA_913060845.1 uncultured Alphaproteobacteria bacterium
CAAAGACCGTCTATGCACTAACATTACACACCGACCACTCAGTGGGGGCTGAACACCACCTCCGAATCGTGAAATCTTTTAAGGATTTCATCATCAAATTCATGAGACTTAATATTACCTGCCTTTAATATCATTGCGAAATGTGACCGGTATTTGTTTCTAATGCTAAAACCACTTGGTTCACTGGACAATACGGCTATAGCGAACCGTGGCCTAAAAACTGTGTACGGAACTGTTGTATCATTTGAATGAGAGCCTTCTTTGCGTTGTCCGTAAATAAATTGCGGCCTTTCATATATAGATGTTGTAGTGTTGATTATCGACGCTTTGATTAATTGGGGAAATTGAGAGCCAAACGCTTCTGATTCAAAGCAATGCCCACTACCTCCAACCCCTTCAACTCTCAGGTCAAACTCTGAAAAATTAACGTATACGGCTCTATCGCCTGGAATGCTTGAGTTTGCCTGTAAGGGTTCATCAAATGACGTCGTCGGTTTGATATCAACATCCACAGGTACGCAACCAAAGGCAGATATAGTTATAAAAAATATCGTAAAAAGCTCGCTGACTTTTGGGACCAGATTCAATTTCACCGCTTATTGCTTTCGTAAAATTTGTTCCATATCGCTCCTATCCGATTTGCCATAGAGAGCGACAATCAAGAACTCCCCAGCGTCAACAAATTCTCCACTGGCTTATACAACTCCTCCAAATACGCCACGTCCGCTGCGTCCAGGGTGATATCTGCGGCTGCGACGAGCTGGTCTAGTTGCTCCACCCGTGACACGCCGATCACTGGGGCTGTGATCTCTGGCTTGTTGAGGAGCCAGGCGACGGCGATCTGGGCGGGGGTGTGGCCTAGGCGGGCTGCGACTTCCTGCACGCGGGCGGCGATTTGGAAATCCATTTCGCCGAGGTATAGGCCGCTGGTGCGTTTGGCGTCTGCGCCCTTGGAACGGGCCGTCGTGCCGCCTTCCAGGCCACCTTTATAGGCCCCTGTCAGGATGCCGCGCGCCAGCGGGCTCCATGGGGTGATGCCGACGCAGGATTGGGCGCAATAGGGGTTCATTTCCCGTTCTTCCTCACGGTAGATCAGGTTGTAGTGGTTCTGCATGGAGATGAACTTGGTCCAGCCGTTATGGGTTGCCATCATCTGCAATTCTGTGAACTGCCAGGCGAACATGCTGGATGCGCCCAGATACAGCGCCTTCCCGGCCTTCACCACGTCATGCAGCGCTTCCATGGCTTCTTCATTGGGCGCACTGGTTTTGGCGAGCCCGCCATTGGGGTGGCGATGGATGATGAGCTGGTCCACGTAATCAACGCCCAAACGCTTCAGGCTGGCGTCAATCCCCTCCATAATGTGCTTGCGGGACAGGCCGCCCTGGTTCGGGTTCCGGCCCATGGGTGCTGAAAGCTTGGTGGTGAGAACGTATTTGTCCCGCCCTGTCAGCCCGCGCAAAATCTCCCCCGTCACTTCCTCAGAGGCACCTAGGCCATAGACATTCGCACAATCGAAGTAATAGAGACCGTGGTCGAGTGCGGCCTTGAAGATCGGGCGGGCATCATCAATCGACAGCGTCCAATCCCCCTGATGCCCCTTGCCCGGCACGCCGAAATTCATGGTGCCAAGGCACAACTGCGAAACGCTGAGGCCGGACTTGCCGACTTGACGGGATTTGAGCATATCCTTAATCCTTAGGCCTATTGATGAATTGGTTTTGGCAGTGACGACCGGTGGCTTAACTTGAAGCTGGCCGCGCAGAAGAGGGACGGCGCAAGCGTGGGGCATTGCTCAATCGTTCTGCAAGTCTCTTGGTAGCGTCCTTCATTGCCCCTTCAACAGCGCCTCCAATCGCATTAGCCCCACCTTCACATGCAAAACCGGCTAGAGCTTTCTTATCACCATCCCCTTCAACACTTCCGCCAAGAAGCCGCCCTTCCAGACCATCGACAGAGTAGTTGAGCGTAAGTTCCGCTTCAGCGTCGAGCTTCGCGGACCAAAAACCTGGAATCACATCTAGGTCAATATCCATGTCATCAGCTTCGACAGCGATCATTCCATCAAAACCAGCCGCGAGTAGCTCCGATCGATTGAGAGCCTTGGGTGTTGATTCGATTGATTCAAACAACTAGTAAGTGTTTTTGAGCACGCATGCCTCAAACGCATAGCGCGCGTCAACTGGGAAAGTATGTGCAGAACATGCAAAACCAGAAACAGCAACATCCTCACTGAACTTCGAGCCATCTACATGAAGTGCGTAACGACCGGGGATTTTGTCGGAGTAATTTGTATACACATTGTAAGCAGGGGAAATTTGGGTCGGGGCCTTGTAGGAACATGCCGACAGAAATACCCCTAATGTGGCAAGGGCAGAAATTCTCAAAGCTAAACGTATCATAGTATCATCCTAGCTTTCGTTTGATTCTAAAGTGCTATTGCAACCATAAACCGGCCGCCGAACGCTACACAACCAAAACATCAGCCTTCGTAGCCGGATTGGATGAGGCGTGCGGCCTCTAGCGCTGAATATGTCAGAATCGCATCTGCGCCCGCGCGTTTGAAGCTGATGAGCGCTTCCATCATGGCGCGGTCATAATCGAGCCAGCCGCGTTCGCCCGCAGCTTTCAGCATGGAATACTCGCCGGAGACATTGTAGGCGACGGTCGGCATCTGGAATGTATCTTTGACGCGGCGGATGACGTCCAAATACGGCAGGCCCGGTTTCACCATGACCATATCTGCGCCTTCCTGGATATCGAGCGCGACTTCCCGCAGCGCTTCATCGGTGTTGGCGGGGTCCATCTGGTAGGTCTTTTTATCGCCCTGGCCCAGGAAGGTTGAGGAGCCAATGGCGTCCCGGAACGGCATGTAATATGCGCTGGCATATTTGGCAGCGTAGGAGAGGATGCGGACATGGTCATGCCCCGCTTCATCCAGTGCTTTGCGGATAGCGCCAACGCGGCCGTCCATCATGTCGGAGGGTGAAATTACGTCGCAACCGGCATCCGCCTGCAGCACGGATTGGGCGCAGAGCACGTCAATCGTCTCGTCGTTGACCACATAGCCTTCGCGCACCAGCCCATCCTGGCCGTGGCTGGTGAAGGGATCGAGCGCTGCGTCACACACAATGCCGATATCGGGCGCTTCAGCTTTCACCGCCTTAATCGCCTGCACGACGATATTGTGCGGGTTGAGGGCCTCAGAACCGTCGGGGTCCTTCTTCGCTTTCTCAATCTCCGGGAAAATAGCGACGGCGGGAATGCCCAGGTCCGCTGCTTCACGGGCGGCTTCGGCAATGCGGTCCGGGCTCCAGCGGAATTGGCCGGGCATGGCGTCGATTTCTTCTTTCTTGCCCTCGCCCTCGGCCACGAAGATCGGCCAGATGAAGTCATCCACCGTCACGATATTCTCGCGCACCAAGCGCCGGTTCCAATGGTCCCGCCGGTTACGACGCATGCGGATTTGGGGATAAGCGCCGGTGGTCATGACAGAAGTCCTTCGCAGAAAATACCAATTTGGCCGAATTATACTGTGCCAAACGATGTCACGCGATGGAACCAATGTCACATCATGGATCGCGTCCTGGATTGATCACACTCCTACGCCCAGTTAAACCTTACCAGGTCCGCCTAGGAGAACAGCGCCGATGGATTTTAATCTCACCGAAGACCAGACGGCGTTCCAAGACGCCGCCCGCCGCTTCGCCGAAGATAAGCTCGCTCCCCACGCCGCCAAGTGGGATGAAGAAGCGATCTTCCCGGTGGACGTAATGCGGGAAGCGGCGGCGCTCGGTTTCGCTGGAATTTATGTGTCTGAGGATGTGGGCGGCTCTGCACTGACCCGGACAGACGCCGCGCTGATCTTTGAGGCACTGGCGCAAGGCTGCACATCCACATCGGCGTTTATGTCCATCCACAATATGTCCGGCTGGATGATTGACCGCTTCGGCAATGAGGACCAACGCCAGCAATGGCTGCCGGACCTCACATCCATGGCCAAAATCGCCAGCTACTGCTTGACAGAACCGGGGTCCGGTTCAGACGCTGCCGCCCTCTCCACAAAAGCCGTGCGCGATGGCGATGATTATGTGCTGAACGGCGGCAAGGCGTTCATCTCAGGTGCCGGCGTGTCAGACGTATATGTCACCATGGTGCGGACGGGGGCGGATGGGCCAAAGGGCATCTCCTGCCTGATTATCCCGAAAGACACGCCGGGCCTTTCCTTCGGCAAGGTCGAGCGGAAGATGGGTTGGAACAGCCAACCAACAGCGCAGGTATTGTTTGAAGACGCCCGCGTGCCTGTCGCCAACCGCGTCGGCGAAGAGGGCGAAGGCTTCAAAATCGCTATGGCCGGGCTGGACGGTGGGCGCATCAATATCGCCGCATGCTCCATCGGCACGGCCCAAGGCGCGCTTGACGCTGCAATGGCCTATATGGACGAACGCAAAGCCTTCGGCCAACGGCTTGCCGACTTCCAGGCGTTGCAATTCAAAGCCGCAGACATGGCGACCAACCTAGACGCCGCCCGCCTCATGACCCTGTCTCTTATACACATCTGACGCTGCCGACGAATAGAGAGGT
>CAJXVF010000291.1 GCA_913060845.1 uncultured Alphaproteobacteria bacterium
ACGAGATGTAGAGAGGTCTCGTGGGCTCGGAGATGTGTATAAGAGACAGAACTTCCTCAACTGCCTTCGGTGTCTTGGGCGTTGCTTGCACTGCCGATTCAGATTCGGGTGCAGGGACTGGGTTCGAATCTAATGTTTTGTTGGACATAACGCTCAGTTTAGCGTGCTAAATCCTCGCTTCAAGTCATTTTTTTATGTCTGCGCTGGATTTACCCCAGGTAGTCTGTTAACCATTTCGCCAGATACGGGGGCATCAAACATATTTTTTAAGGATGAGTATCGTGACCAGACCATCTGGACGCGCGCAAAATGAACTGCGCGCAGTAAGCCTTGAGACTGAATGGACCAAGCATGCCGAAGGCGCTTGCCTCGCAAAGTTTGGCGACACCCACGTGCTTTGCACGGCATCTGTTGAAACTCGTGTACCGCCGTTCTTGCGGAATTCTGGTCGCGGATGGGTCACTGCTGAGTACGGCATGCTGCCGCGCTCGACGCACACCCGCTCGAACCGCGAAGCCGCACGCGGCAAGCAGTCTGGCCGGACCCAGGAAATTCAGCGTCTGATCGGTCGCGCGCTGCGCGCCGTCGTCGACACCAAAGCGCTTGGCGAAATCCAGATCACGATTGACTGTGATGTTTTGCAGGCAGATGGCGGCACCCGCACCGCCAGCGTCACCGGCGGCTATGTGGCTTTGGCACAAGCCTGCCAACATTTGCAACGGATCGACGCGATTAAACGCTGGCCACTGACGGGCCAAGTCGGTGCCATTTCCTGTGGCATCTTCGAAGGCCAGGCCGTGCTCGACCTGGACTACGACGAAGATTCCAACGCTGAAGCCGACGCCAACTTCGTTATGACCGACCAAGGCATGCTGGTGGAAGTTCAAGGTACCGCCGAAGGCGCGCCATTCAGCCGGGGCCAAATGGATGAGCTGATGGATCTGGCTGAGGCTGGCATTGCTGACCTTTGCGAGATGCAGCGCAAAGCGCTCGGCATGTCCTCATAATCCATGGCCACTCCAAAATTGCAGTCAGGGGACCGCCTGGTACTGGCGACGCACAACCCTGGCAAAGTGGCAGAAATGCGGGTGCTTATGGACCCGTATGGCGTCGAAGCAATCTCCGCAGGTGATCTGGGGATTCCCGCAGCCGAGGAAACAGGGACTACATTCGAAGAAAACGCCTGCATTAAGGCCAGAGCGACAGCAGATGCGTCTGGCCTGCCCGCGCTATCTGACGATTCTGGCTTCTGTCTCGCTGCCCTTGACGGATCGCCCGGCGTCTATTCCGCACGGTGGGCGAAGAACGGCGAATTTTCGTTCGCAATGGACCGCGTTTTGCGGGAAATGGAAGGCAAGACGGACCTTACCGCTTGGTTCGTCTGCGTCCTGGCGATTGCTTGGCCGAACGGACAAGAATTCACCTTTCGCGGTGAGGTTTGGGGGGATATGGTCTCGCCGCCGCGTGGAAAAAGCGGCTTCGGGTATGATCCGATTTTCCAACCAAGCGGCCACACTATGACATTCGCTGAAATGTCGCCCGCCGCCAAAGATGCGATGAGCCACCGCGCCTATGCATTCCGCGCCTTCGCCAATAACTACCTCCGGGGCTGATCTGACGCCAGAAACGGGTGGGTTTGGCCTGTATGTCCACTGGCCCTTCTGCCAGTCGAAATGCCCGTATTGCGACTTCAACAGCCATGTCCGCGCCGAGGTAGATCACGGCCGTTGGCAAGCGGCGTTGACTGCTGAGATCGCACATTTTCAAGCAATGACGCCGGGCCGCACGCTAGACGCCATATTTTTCGGCGGCGGCACGCCATCGCTCATGCCGCCGGAAACGGTGGAAGCCGTCATCAATGCCGCGCGGACAGGCTGGCGCTTCTCCAACGCCATTGAGATCACGCTGGAAGCCAACCCTGGTTCGGTAGAAGCAGATCGCTTTGAAGGCTACGCAGCGGCAGGCGTTAATCGGGTGTCGCTTGGCGTTCAGGCACTAAATGATGACGACCTGAAGTTCCTTGGCCGCATGCATTCCCACGCCGAAGCCTTGCGCGCGCTGGAGATCGCGAGGGCAACGTTCGCCCGCTATTCCTTTGACCTAATTTATGCGCGGCCGGGCCAATCTGTAGATCAGTGGCGGCGCGAGCTTGAAACCGCCATTGGTCTCGCTGGCGGCCACATGTCTGTTTATCAGCTGACGATCGAGCAAGGCACCGCCTTCCACGGATTGCATCAGCGCGGTGCCTTCCAAATTCCCGACGAGGACACCGGCGCCGCACTCTATGAAGCGACGGAAACAATCCTCGAAGCCGCCGGCATGCCGCGCTATGAAATCTCCAATCACGCCGCACCCGGCCATGAATGCGCGCACAATCTGATTTACTGGCGCGGCGGGGAATGGGCTGGCGTTGGCCCCGGCGCCCATGGTCGCTTGATCCAGTCCGGGGCACGCCGCACTTTCGCCCAAACACGCACGCCCGAGGCGTGGCTGACCAAGGTCGAAACTACCGGGCATGCAACAACAGCATCCGATAGCCTGACGGCGGAAGACGTCGCCGCCGAAGCATTGATGATGGGCCTCCGCCTGACAGAGGGTGTCGATCTCACCCGGTTCAACCGCCAAACCGGCGGCAATCTCTCTGACTTCGTTGATCGCGACGGACTTCAGCGTCTTCTGGATGGCGGGTTTATCCAACACACCCCAGAACACATCACCGCAACAGACGCCGGGCACCAACGGCTCAATGCGGTTTTGGAGATGCTTCTGGCGCGCTAAGATGCACGATCACTCACCGGAGCTTGCCCCCATGCCTGTCGAATATTCCCGCGATGACGAATTTGCGGTCATCACCTTGAACCGCCCCGAGGCGCTGAATGCGCTGAGCTTCGATATCGTCAACCAAATCAGCGACGCGATTGATGAGGCCGCTGCCTCTGACGCACGGGCGCTGCTGTTCACAGGCGCTGGACCAAAGGCGTTCTGCGCGGGTGCGGATATTTCAGAACTCATAGGCCGCTCGATCCCAGGCGTCCGCGAAGGCGCGCGCAAAGGCCAGCTCACCTTCGCCAAGCTAGATGAACTGCCAATCCCCTCCATCGCCTGCATCAATGGATTCGCGCTTGGCGGCGGGCTGGAATTGGCGCTTGCCTGCACATTCCGGGTTGCGGTTTCGAGCGCGCGCATGGGCCTGCCAGAAATCAAACTCGGTGCGGTTCCAGGCTATGGTGGCACCCAGCGCCTGCCCCGGCACATTGGCGAAAGCCGCGCCATGGAGATGATCCTGACAGGCAATTTCATCAACGCGGACGAGGCCGAACGCATTGGTTTGATCCAGCGCGTGTTTGAGGATGAATTGATCCCAAACGCCAAAACCTTCGCCCGTGAATTCACAAAATACAGCCTGCCCGCCCTGCGCTTTGCCCGCGAAGCAACCCGGCGCGCACTTGATGTCAGCCTGGACGAAGGCTTGAAGATTGAGGCGGACGTCAACACGCTGTCCTTCTTCCTTGAAGACGCTAAGGAAGGCACATCTGCATTCCTGGAAAAGCGCTCCGCTACATTCGTGGACCGGTAACCATGGCCGCACAAAAAGTCGCCGCCGTCACGGGTGCCAGCAGAGGCATCGGGTCCTGTATCGCAGCAGAACTTGCAGCTAGAGGCTATCTGGTCGCCTGCCTGTCCCGTAAAGGCTTGGGGCCGGAAGACCGCACGCGGTCAGACGAAGAGACCACCAATTCCGCAGATTTTGCTTGTGACGTGGGTGATGACGCTGCCCTGAAATCCGCATTCAAAGCGGTCCATGATCGCTTCGGGCGGATTGATCTGCTGGTCAATAATGCCGGCCAGCACGACGAAGGAAAAAGTGCGGATTACACGACCGACGCCTTCGAAAAGCTGCTCCGCGTCAACACAACAGCCGTATTCGCTGCCAGCCGGGAGGCCTATCCGTATTTGGCGGAAACGCGCGGCCAGATCATCAATATGGGCAGCTATTACGACAAGCTTGGCGTGCGTTTTCATGCAGCCTATTGCGCATCAAAAGCCGCCGTCGCCGCCATCGGGCGCTGTCTTGCTGTGGAATGGGCAAAGGCCGGGATCCGTGTTGTTACCGTGGCACCTGGATTCATTGGCACGGACTTGAACCAAACCCATATGGACAATGACCGGTTTCGGGACTTCATCACCAAGCGCATTCCATCTGGCGAAATCGGCACGCCGGAGGAGGTCGCCAAGCTGGTGGCCGGTATTGCAGACGAAAACCTGCACTTCCTGAATGGCGAAACGATTTATCTGGATGGCGGACAGGGAATGAATCACTAAGGCCAAGATTCCCTGCCTTTCAGCGATTTCTTAAGGTCAGCCCGCCATAGTCTCTCCGCTATTAAACGTGAGGGGGACTGTCCGTGTCACAATCCAATTTGGCTGCGACGCCTAAGGCTGACCAGAATAGCGAGGAGCCAGTCGGCGAAGAGTCGGCAAGCGAGGCCCTTCGCCTGGAAGCGCTGCACCGCTACGCAGTTCTAGAGCGGATTTGGATTTGATTGAATCGTTTGGGATTCCCTTGGTAGGGAAT
>CAJXVF010000292.1 GCA_913060845.1 uncultured Alphaproteobacteria bacterium
CGTATTGACGGGGCTGTTCTGGCTGCCGGTCGTGTGGATCCAGCATCAATTGTGGAAGCTCGCCCGTGCGGCGGCAGATGCTGGGGCGGACCTTCCGGCCCGCTATCACCGGCTTTATCGCATTTGGTTCGCCTGTGGCTTTCCCGCATTCTTATCGGTGCTGGCGATCTTTTGGCTGATGACTGCGAAACCTGATCTCTGACCAGGATTGGCGCAGCGGCCCGGCCATGCTGAAATGCGATGAAATCCATCCAGCCGGAGCGCCTCAATCATGTCCGATTCAGCCCTGTCCGATCCTGCCTTGTCCGATATCATCACAGATTGGCTCCACGCGTTCGAAGCCGCCTGCATCGCTAATGATGCGGGTGCGGCGGCGGCGCTCTTTACGACGGATGGTCACTGGCGAGACTTGGTTGCATTCACTTGGCATATCGAAACGGCCAGTGGTCATGCCGATATCGCGGACAGCTTGGGGCGGTCGCTAGAGCGCGTTAGGGCGCATGACTTTCATATTCCGGCGGACCGGATGCAGCCGCGCGCCATTAAACGTGCTGGGCGGGATGTGATTGAGGCAATCATTGGGTTTGAGACCGAAAATGGCCCCTGCGCAGGCGTTCTCCGGTTATTGCCAGATGGTGGCGGCCACAAGGCTTGGGTGCTGCTGACAGCACTTGTGGACTTGAAAGGCCATGAAGAGCGCACGGGCGAACGGCGGCCTGGCGGTGGTGATTATTCACGGGAATTTGGCGGGGACAATTGGCAAGACCACCGCACACGCGCGCAAGCCTACGAAGCCCACGACCCTGAATGCATCGTTATTGGCGGTGGGCAGGCGGGGCTGGGCATTGCGGCCTGCTTGGGTCAAGTCGGTATCGATGCATTGGTGATCGACCAGCATGAGCGGCCCGGGGACGCCTGGCGCAAGCGCTATCACGCGCTGACGCTGCACAATGAAGTCTACATCAATCACATGCCTTACATGCCGTTTCCAGAAACCTGGCCGGTGTTCATTCCAAAGGACAAGCTGGCCAATTGGTTCGAGATTTATACTGAGGCGATGGAGCTAAACTTCTGGGGTGCGACGGAGCTGGCGTCCGGTCGCTACAACGAGGCCGATGGCTGCTGGCAAGTTGAACTTCGCCGCCAAGATGGAACGCTCCGCGCTATGCGCCCGAAGCATTTGGTATTTGCGACAGGGGTGAGCAATATCCCGGTGACGCCAAGCATTCCGGGCCTGGAAGACTTCAACGGCACGGTCATGCATTCCAAGCACTATGCCAATGGCCATGCATGGAAGGGCAAGAAGGCGCTCGTGATGGGAACTGGAAATAGTGGCCATGATGTGGCCCATGACCTGCACGCGTCTGGCGCCGATGTCACCATGATCCAGCGCAATTCGACTCTGATCGTCAGTCTGGAGCAGGCGCAGACGGTCTATTCGCTCTATGCCGAGGGACCACCACTTGCGGACAATGACCTGATGGCGACGGCAGCACCCTATGACGTGCTGGTGAAGGGCTACCAGATCGCTGCCGCGAAGATGCAGGCTGCAGATAAGACGCTGCTCGAGGGCTTGAAGGCGCGCGGCTTCCGTCTCGATAATGGCGCGCCGGATGATACGGGATATCAGATGAAATACCTCCGGCGGGGCGGTGGATATTACTTCAATGTCGGCTGTTCAGACCTGATCGTTTCTGGCGATGTCGGGCTCATCAACTATGACCAGATTGATCGCTTTGAAGCTGGCGGTGCGCGTTTGAAGGATGGCGCATTGCTTGAAGCCGATGTGTTGGTAACGGCGACAGGCTACAAGAACCAACAGGAGGTCATTCGCAATCTCTTAGGGGATGATGTCGCTGACCGGATTGGCCCCGTATGGGGCTTTGATGAAGGCGGGGAGGAGCGGAATATGTGGCGGCGGACTGCCCAGCCAGGCCTTTGGTTCACAGCAGGTGGCCTGCCGCATGTACGTATCTATTCCAAATACTTGGCGATGCAGATCAAGGCGGATGACCTGGGCTTGCTCGACCAGGCACCGATAGAAGTGACACCTTTGATGCAGTATCAAGCGGCGGCAGAGTAGGCGGTAAGGCCTACTCTGCCCATTGCTAGATTACGAAGTCGCCTTCTGAAAGGTCAGCGGTTAGAACCCCATTCAGCCGCAGCACATCTGTTGTGCCATTGAGGTTGATCTGGGCGCGGCCATTAATGTCGCTGATTTGGTTGCTGAGGTCAGCAAAGTCAGCGAAGCCATAAGCGCTGACATTGATTACATCTGTGCCCGTTGTGAAGTCCGTCACTGTATCGATACCAGAGCCTGGGCCGAAGAAGAACTCATCAGCGTCATCGCCACCGCTCAGGACGTCATTTCCAGCACCGCCAAACAGGCTGTCTTCACCAAAGCCGCCAAATATCCGGTCATCACCGATGCCGCCATTGGCAAGATCGGCGCCGCTATTGCCGAACAGCACGTCACTGCCCAACCCGCCGAGTAACAAATCACCGCCTGAAAGGCCAATCAGGCGGTCATCACCCACATTACCAGACAGCGCGTTGCCACCAGTATCACCTGTGATCTGGTCATTGCCAGAACCAGTTTCTGCAAACTCAATACTTGTCAGCGTATCGACTTCGCCGCTTGCATGCGTCGCGTTGCCCGCGCGCAGATCTATGGTGATATCGCCAAGCGCGCCCCGGTACATCACGAGGTCGTTGCCGCCTGCACCGTCGACCGTGTCATTGCCCCGGAGTGGCTCAAAGAAGTTATCGCTGGCGTCGCCAGTCAGGATGTCATCGAAGCGGCTACCGCCAATGCCTTCGATACCGAAGAGCGTATCAACGCCGCCATGCCCATCGTCGCTGGCTAAGCCATTGCCAAGGTGCACGTTTACGCCGTTTGGCGATTGTGAATAGTTGGCGCGGTCCTGACCGCCCCGGCCAATAATCAAATCATTGCCGGCCATGCCTTCAAAGGATTCGAAGGTTCCGAGTAGTTGGCCCGGAGGTGGCGCATTCGGATTGGCGTTGGTTCCGAACAGCGTGTCATTGAATTGGCTGCCGCGCACTTCGAAGATGCCGGAAACTTGGTCGCGGCCAACGCTCTCATTGCCGCGGATGATCCCGCTATTAAGGTCGCCGAAGATTGAACCAGTTGAAGCTTCATCATATGCGACGCGCGTTGTGCCATCGCCTGTGATGACATCATCGCCAGCGCTGCCTTGGATTGTTTCATTGGCGACGACCGTTAGCGTCACAGTCCCCTGGCCTGCACCGCCATTGCCGTCCAGCACTTGGAAGATAAAGCTGTCTTGACCACCAAAACCTTCGTCCGGGGAGTAGACGAAGTCGCCATTTGCCTGGATGGACAACGCGCCATTATTGGGCGCATCGATTGGTGTTCGGTCGATGATGATCGTGTCGCCGTCAGGATCAGCCGCGCCGTTCAGCAAGTTGCCTGTGAACGTCCGGCCATCTGCAGATACAACGACATCAATCGCGGCAGGTGCTGTCGGCGCATCATTGACGCCGCGAACATTGATGATTGCTGATTGGCGGGTGTTCTCGGCACCGTCGCTGACATCGTAGCGATAACGGATGCTTTCGGTGGTGCCAACCGCCAGAGAATTGTACGCGCTTGGGTCAATTTCCAGTACGGTTCCGTTGATAGTGACGCCAATATCATTGCCGCTCAGCAATGCCAGGTTCACGACCGTTAATGTATCGCCGTCCGGATCACTGGCACCTTCAAGCAAGTCCACAATGATAGGTGCATCATCTTCAGTCGGTGCCGCGCGGACGATATCGCCAACGTCCGGTGCGGCATTCACAGCATTGACCGTGATCGTGGCGGACGCCGTATCTGTCCCGCCATTTCCGTCATCTAAGGTATAGACAAACCGGTCCGTACCATCGAACCCAGCGTCGGGTGTGTAATCAAATGTGCCGTCGGTATTCAAGACCAGCGTGCCATTCGCGACGTCCGTTACTGGTGTTGCTGAAATAGTCAGCGTGTCACCGTCGATATCCCGGTCTGGATTGACGCCATTATCCAGCAGAACATTGCCCTGCAGCAGCGTATTTTCATTTGTTGCGAAAAGGTCATTCAGGGCGACTGGGGCATCATTAACCGGGTTAACCGTCAGTGTGACGGTTGCGGTATCAGTGCCGCCGTTGCCATCGTCCAGGGTGTATTCGAAGCTATCTGTGCCGTTGAAGTTGGCATCTGCCGTGTAGGTGAATGTGCCGTCTGTGTTCAGTGTCAGCGCGCCATTCACGACGTTTGTCACCAATGTGGCGGAGACAGTCAGTGTGTCGCCGTCAACATCACTATCAGCGCCTGAACCGTTGTCTGCCAGTACATCACCAACAATCACTGTGTCTTCATCGCCGCTGATAGCGTCATCTGCTGCCACAGGCGCATCGTTGGCAGGCGTGACTTTGATCCGGACAGCGGCTGTATCCGTGCCGCCATTGCCGTCATCCAAGGTATAGACGAACCGGTCTACGCCATTTGGAGCAGCCCCCCTGAAGTGGTCCACCCATAGGGATAGTATTTATCCTGTCTCT
>CAJXVF010000293.1 GCA_913060845.1 uncultured Alphaproteobacteria bacterium
GGTAAGCCGCCAGAAGCCGACGCCATCGTCACCAAAACGGCAGGCGTTGTGATCGCCGCACTCGCTGCCGATTGCGCGCCGGTGCTGCTGGCAGACAAAGAGGCAGGCGTGGTCGCCGCCGCGCATGCCGGATGGCGCGGCGCGTTCGGAGGTGTCGTCGATGCGGCTGTAGATGCTATGGAGAGCATCGGCGCCGATAGAAGCCGTATCCATGCTGTCGTCGGTCCCTGCATCGCCCAGCAGTCCTATGAAGTTGGCAGGGATTTTGAGACGCAGTTCCTGGCGGCCGACCGCAATAATGACCAATTCTTCAAGCCCGGTATCTCAACAGAAAAACGGCAATTCGATCTGGCAGGATATGTGGTGAACCGCGCGCTCAATCTTGGCTTGTCGGACGCTGTCGCGATTGAGGCTGATACCTATAGTGAGCCAGATTTGTTCTTCAGCTATCGCCGGAAGCAGCATTCGGGCGAACATGATTATGCCCGCCTGATTTCTGCAATCTGCCTTGCCTGACGCTGCGCATTCAGCAATTCTGGCGACCAGCCCAGCACACAGGATGACTACGATGAGCGACGCTCCAACCGATATCGGCATTGTAAAATTGATGGAAGTGCTGCGCGAACGCGGCACACCAGAAGGCCTCACCTTGGCAGAGCGCCGCGCTCGTATGGATGATATCGGCGATCGCTTTCCCGTACCCAGCGAAGCCATTGTCGAGCCGGTTGAGATCGCAGGCTGCAAGGCCGAATGGGTCTACGCTGATGGCGCTGACCCAGAGCGGGTGATGCTCTACGTCCATGGCGGCGGGTATGTCCAAGGCTCGCTGCATAGCCACCGCAATATGGTCTATGAAATCGCGCGCGCAATGAATGGTCGTGTGCTGAACCTGGATTATCGCCTGGGGCCTGAACATCCGTTCCCGGCAGCGGTCGAAGATATGGTCGCGGCATGGCAAGCGCTGCTGGATAGCGGCGTTAATCCACAGAAAGCTTCATTCGGCGGTGATTCTGCAGGCGGCGGCCTCATCATAGCCGCCCTCGTCTCTGCCCGGGACCAAGGCATGGTTCTGCCTGGCTGCGGTTGCTGCATCTCCCCCTGGACAGACCTCGTCGGCACTGGTCAGACGATGGAGACCAAAGCAAGCGTCGATCCTATGGTCGGGCGAGAGGCGCTGACATTCTTTGCTGATCTCTACATGGACGGCGCAGACCCGGCGCAACCTCTGGCGTCACCACTTTACGCGGACCTCTCCGGCCTACCTCCGCTTTTGGTGCAGGTCGGCACAGCGGAAACACTATTGGATGACAGTCGTCGCCTCGTAGCGCGCGCACGCCATGCAGGTACAGAAGCCACGTATGTTGAATGGGCCGACATGCCCCACATCTGGCATATCTTTGCCCCACTTCTGCAAGCGTCACGGGATGCCATCACAGAGCTAGGCGCTTTCGTTAAGCGACACGGCTGACCACCTCCATCGATGGCTCGATTTCAAGTGATGCATTCAAACGCCGCAGCGTTAGTGCGTCAGTCGCGATAACCAGCATCACGCCGGCGAGTTCACGACTGTTTGCCCCAAACGGCGTTGCGGCCACAGCAAAGTCAAACCCGCCACTCCGAATTTCATGGACATGCGGTCGTCCGCCGCCCAAGGCTGCACTGACAGCATCAAGCGCCAATGCACCGGCCCGACCACAGAAGAAGGTCGCCGCGAGCATGCCTTTACAGTCACGCCCTAGAAATGTCTCTGCATCCTCACCTGCCAGGCGACATGTGCCGTCTCGGTTGATCAGCAACGTCCAACCGACATGGGTTGGCGCATTGCCTACCGGATCAAGCTCTAACAATGTTGGCAAGCCAGCTTTTGCCTGCCCTGCTCAAAGTGCCAGAATGTCGTCGATCCGCTGGCCCCGTGTTACGTCCTGCCTTATCATTCGCATAACTGGATATCCCCAGGCGCACCTTGCGCCGCATGCGTCTCATTTTGATACAAACGCCGTCCCTGGCATCTGCTTTGATCTCTGAGTTGCAATTCCCGTGCCATAACAAAGGATACCGTGCCAATCATGACGCAATTCACCGTTCACTCGACCCTCGATGCGATCTTTGACCTGACGGTGGGGGCGCTCATGGCGTCTGGCGCAAACCGGGAGAATGCGGAAGCCGTCGCAGAGGTTGTTTGGAAAGCGGAGCGAGATGGCTGCTTGAGCCATGGCATATTCCGCGTCCCAGGCTATTGCGACGCCCTGAAAGCCAATGCCGTCAATGGTAGTGCCGCGCCGAAAGTCATTGACCAAGCGCCTGGCATCGTGCGTGTGGATGCTGAAAACGGCTTAGCACCGCTGGCGATGAAAATTGGCCGGCCTGCACTCATAGAAAAAGCCAAGTCCCAAGGCATCGCCACGCTTGGGATTGCGAACTCCGCACATTTCGCGGCGCTCTGGCCCGATGTCGAGCCTTTAGCAGACGCTGGCCTTGTCGCCATGAACTTCGTCAACAGCCGGGCGTTCGTGGCAGCAGCGGGCGGCAAGCGGGCTGTGTTCGGCACCAACCCAATGGCCTTCGCTGTTCCCCGCCCCGGCAAGCCGCCAATGGTGTTCGATCAGGCCTCCAGCGCCTCGGCGCGTGGGGAGATTATGTTAGCGGCGCGGGATGGGCATACGGTGCCAGAAGGCCTTGGCCTTGGCCCAGATGGCCAGCCAACAACAGACCCAGCCGCCATCCTGAAAGGCGTGCAGCTACCGTTCGGCGGTTATAAGGGCGGAGCAATCGCCATGATGGTCGAAATCCTGGCTGCATGCGTTACCGGCGCCGACACCAGCTTAGAAGGCGAAGCCGCTTATACCGGCCACGGTGGGCCGTCTGCTGCTGGCAATCTCGTGATCGCGATTGATCCTTCAAAATTCGGCAATGACCGGTTCCTGGAACGGGTCGAAACGATGTTTGAAAGCATGCTGGCGGATGAGGGCGTCCGCCTTCCTGGCGATCGCCGCTTGGTCAACCGCAAGCAGACGCCTGAAAGCGGCGTCCACACGGACAAAGCGCTTTACGACAAAGTGGTCGCCATTCGCGATGGTGGGTAAGCGCTAGCTGCCAGACATTGGCGGCATCCGCTTATGATACTGCACTTCAGCCTCATAAGCGGCGGCCAATCGATAGAGTTGAGCCTCACCGAAGGGCGGCGCAGAGAGTTGGATGGATGCTGGCATGCCTTCGACCAACCCAGGCGTTGGCAGCGCCAGGCCCGGCAGTGTTAGGAAATTCAGCGGGCGCGTGCAGCGGGATAGGCTGGCGACAACACGCTCAAACCCTTGCCCGGACCCAATATCTGTTTCATCAATCCGCGGCGTTTGAATATTGAAGGTCGGTGCCAACAGCACATCACACTGGCTGAAGACGCGATTGCAAAAATCCGCAACGATCTTTGGACGAAGCTGCAACGCACTCAAATAATCAACGCCCGAGAATTGGAATCCAATTTCGCAGCGCGCCCGCATCTGTTGGCCGTAGTCATCAGGCTGATCTCGAAGCCATCCGGCATGCAGCGTCGCGGCTTCTGGCCCCATAACGGCGGCGGCGAATGTGTTGATTTGGGTCATGTCACCCACATCAACCTCAACTAATTCAGCGCCAATGCCTTTGAATGCTGCTAGGGCCGCATCCCGCTCGGCCAAGGAAGCCTCATCGCCGTGCTTCTCGAAATAGCCGCGCGCGACGCCGATCCGTAAACTCCTGGCATTCGGCACACGGGCAGCGGCGGCGTAATCCTCCGGCACGCGACGGGATGCGGTTGGGTCATTTGCGTCTTCGCCTGCAACAGCTTGCAGCATGAGCGCGTTGTCCAGCACGGTCCGCGTTAAGGGGCCGACCGTATCGAGCGAGAACGAGAGTCCCATGACGCCGTAGCGACTGACGCGGGTTTGCGTCGGCTTCAGGCCAACCAATCCGCAAAGTGCAGCGGGTAGCCGGATCGACCCGCCGGTATCTGAACCAAGTGCGCCGAAGGTCATCCGTGCCGCCGTCGCAGAGCCAGAGCCTGATGACGATCCGCCGGTTACATGATCCGTGTTCCACGGATTGCGGCAATTGCCAAAATGTTCGTTATGGCCTGTCGGCCCGAAGGCGAACTCCGCCATGTTAAGGCCACCGAGATATACGGCACCAGAAGCACCAAGCCGCTCCAAAACTGTCGCCGTATAATCAGGCCGGAAATCTCGGCGGATTTTGCTGCCGCAGGTCGTGAGACCACCTACCCGGTAGAACATATCCTTATGCGCCAACGGCACGCCGCCAAGCGGTCCAATTTCTCCGCCAGCCGCACGTGTGCAATCAACGGCATCGGCACCGGCAAGCGCTGTTTCCGCCTCGACGCGGATTACAGCATTCAGGGCTGGGTTCCTGGCCTCAATCCGCTCCAGCGCAGCTTCTGTTAGCGCGCGGGATGTGAACGCGCCGGATTGGACGCCTGCAGCAGCGTCAGCCAATGTCAAATCCATCAAGCTCATGGGGATACATCTCCAGCGAGCTTGTTCCTGTCTCTTATACACATCTGACGCTGC
>CAJXVF010000294.1 GCA_913060845.1 uncultured Alphaproteobacteria bacterium
CCCGCCTGCACAGCCAGATGGATGCGGGCGGTGCCAGTCGCCGGTCTAAAATCAAGGGCCGGGAGCCGATGTGGATCAATCCGGATGACGCGACAGACCGTGATCTAAAAGACGGCGATGTGGTTCGGGTTTTCAATGACCGTGGACAAACGCTTGCAGGCGTCATCGTTTCCGACATCGTGATGCCCGGCGTCATCCAGTTCCCAACCGGAGCCTGGTTTGACCCGCTGGACCGGAAATCCCCCGGCGCGGCACTCGAAAAACATGGAAATCCCAACGTCCTCACCCGCGACGAGGGCACCTCAAAACTCGGCCAAGGCCCGTCGGCGCACTCAGCGCTCGTCCAGGTCGAACGCTATGATGGCGACTTACCCGAAGTCACCGTCCACCAAAAGCCTGTCTGAAGGAGCACACGATCATGAACCCCGTACTTGGCCTGGACCATTGCATTATCGCCGTTGAGGACCTTGAAGGTTCGCGGCAGGACTATGAAAAGCTAGGGTTTACTTGTGCGCCGCTTGGCAATCACCAGAACCGGGCGACGGCGAACCACTGCCTGATGTTCCCGGAGACTTATCTGGAGCTGCTAGGCGTCAATGAGCCTGCAAACCTAGACGGTGGGCTTCGTGATAAACTCGCCGCTAGGGCTGAGGGACTGCATCGTTTGGCGCTTGGTACGCCGGATGCTGACGCTGTAAAGGCTCAAGTGGAAGCGCTTGGCGTGCGTACGGACGGGCCGAATGACCTGGCGCGGCCTTCGAAAGAGCCGGAAGGCATGGTCAAGTTCCGCAATCTCTTCCTGGAAGCGGATGACCTTGGCGGCATGCCGGTATTCATGTGTGGCCATAAAACGCCGGAATTGATGCGCAATGATCGGCTGCTCACCCATAAGAACGGCGCAAACCGCTTTGCTGGGGTCACTGGCATCGCTGCTGATCCGATGGCGACAGCGCTGGAGCTTTCAAAGCTGTTCGGCAAAGAGTCCATCACCGAAACAGGATATGGCGTTGAGATCGATAGTGGGCGCGGCTTCATTCGCCTCGCAACGGACGCCAGCATTGGTGATGCCCATGCTGGCCTTGCAACGCATCCGGCGGCAGAACGGCCGATCTGGCATGTGCTGATCATTGGTGTTGATGATCTGGATGCGACGGCGGCCTATCTGGCCAGCGCTGGCGTCAAGGCTGAGCGGATTGGCGATGTTGTCCGGGTGAAGCCGGCTGATGCGCGCGGTCTCAACTTGGAATTCATTGCCTAACTATTGGCTTTGATACCGTTTCTGTTGCTCAAGCTAAACAGGCGACCCTATGACCACTGATCCAGCCATCCTTCGCCGTGAAGTCAAAGCGTTGGTATTCGACCAATACGGCACCGTCGTCGATATGCAGGGCTGTCTGGTGGAAGCGGCGACGCCTTTCCTGCAGAAGAAGGGCTGGGAGGGTAAGCCCAATAGGTTTGTCACATGGTGGCGGCGCACGCATTTCGAGAATTCGATGATTGATGCGCTCTGCGACCGGGGGCACACGCCCTATCGCCAGATCGGGCATCGTGCGGTCAGCCATGTCATGGACCGCGCAGGCATCACCTACACCCAGGATGAGGCCGAGTGGCTGGTGAGCGAGATTGAACGTCTCAAGCCGTTCCCAGACGTGCTGGAGGCGCTTGGCAGGCTGCATGAGCGATATAAGTTAGCCATCCTCTCCAACGGCGACAGGGACATGCTGGAGGCGGCTAAACCGCATATCGGCTTCCCATTCGATAAGGTGATGTCCGTTGAAGAAGCGGGCTATTTCAAGCCGCACTGGAAAACCTATGCCAAGGCGGAGGAGCTTCTGGATATCGACAGGTCTGGCATCCTATTTGTTGCCAACCATGCATTCGATTGTGTTGGGGCAAAGTCTTTCGGCATGCGGACAGTCTTCATTGACCGTCGCAAGCGCCCGTTTGGGGATTGGCCGGAGCAGCCGGACTTGATTGTTAGTGATTTCGCAGAATTGGCTGAAGTGCTTAGCTAAACCGCTTCAATCACTTTTAAATCGACCGTTTCATAGCTATGGCCGAGCGCTTCAACAAAGCGCAGCAGGTCCGCTTTGGCAATGGTCGTTGTCATGGTGTTGTCGAGCGGGTGGAAATTCAATGGGTCTTCCGCCAGTAAGTCCTGGTCAAACAAGGGCGTGATGGAGCCGGGCTCAGCGTTGATCAGCGCGAACGGCGTTACCGCACCTGGGATCACACCCAGCATTTCCATCAGCAGTTCCGGCTTGCCGAAGGATAGATTGCCAGCACCAATCATCTTGGCGAAGGCTTTGAGGTTGATTGGCGCAGATTCCTCCGCCACCAACAGCCACATCCGGCCCTTTTTATTCTTCAAGAACAAGTTCTTCGCGTTGCCACCATCTAGCGCGCCACGCAGCGCCTTGGAATCATCCACGGTGAACAGCGGCGGATGGCTGATGGTCTTGTAAGAGATATCGAGGCCGTCAAGGCGCTCAAATAGGTCCGCAGGCGTTGCAGGGCCAGCCATGGGGACGATTTAGCGGCCCCAGGTGCGGTATTCAGCGCTGTCGATATGCACGAACCCGGACCGGTTGTATTTGCCAACACCGCCAAGCTTCATTGCCTTAGCGGCCCGAGCAATGGAATTCACGGAGTAGCCGTCGATCTTGATGTCGATGGCCATACCTTTGACGTGATAGCTGTTCCGAGCAACGCCGCCAGATTTCCGCGCCAGCATGGCGTTTGTCGCCGGGCTGCGATAGCCGGAAACGATCTTGATCGGCTTATTTGTCCCCAGCCAACGGCGGACGGAATACAAATAATCGATAACTTGTGGATCTATTGGGCGGCTTTGATCGTTACGCCAGTCACGCATGATCGAATTAATCTTACGGAGGCCGTTCCTGGAATACTTATTCCCGACCCGATAAACCACACTCAGTTTCTCACCGGTATGGGTCTCAACCAGCTTGAGAGACCGCCGTCTGCGCGCAGCTTCCGCATCATCTGGTGTTAGGCCAATAATACCGGCAGCCCCGGCGCCTGCCGTGAGGGCAAGCAGTTTACGGCGCGAGATAATGCGCTCTTCCAGTTCTTCGTGGTCCAAGGATTCCTCCGTCGCCATGACATGCGGCGCGTCTGTTCCGTAGAGATACGCCTACATGGTTTTGAAACGGTTACCAGACTAGATATAGCCTTGCCAAGTCTTTGTTGGCACCACAATTACGTTTATAGCGGTGATGTTGCCGCAGTGAGCCATTTTGCGACAGCTGCACGAACGTGCGGGCCAACTAGGGCTTTTACCTGCGCATGATAGGCGTTTACTTGGTTGATTTCTTCACTGCTGAGCATGCCTGAATCAATCAGGCGCCGGTCGTAAGGCGCAAAGGTGAGGGTTTCGAACCCAAGCATCTCTCGCTCGCCGCCAAAGATATCCACAGGTTCCGTCAAAATTAGGTTTTCTATGCGAATGCCGAAGGCGCCTGTTTTGTAATAGCCAGGCTCATTCGACAGGAACATGCCCGCTTCTAGCACTGCTGTTCCCGCCTTCGAAATCCGCTGCGGGCCTTCGTGCACAGAAAGATAGCTGCCGACACCGTGGCCTGTGCCGTGGTCAAAATCGAGCCCTGCCGCCCATAGCGGCGCGCGGGCCAAGCTGTCCAATTGTGCTCCAGTAGCACCTTTAGGGAACTTGGCGGCGCTCAATGCGAGATGCCCTTTGAGCACCAACGTATAAGCCCGCCGCATTTCATCTGTCGGTACGCCAATGGCAATTGTGCGGGTGATATCCGTTGTGCCGTCCACAAATTGCCCGCCTGAATCGACTAAGTAGAGCGATCCTGGCTCCAGTTCCCGGTCACTTTCTGGCGTCACGCGGTAATGGACGATGGCACCATTGGGCCCAGCGCCCGAAATCGTTGGGAATGAGAGATCGCGGAACCCTTCGAGTTCTCGTCGGTATGCTTCCAATTGGTCCGAGGCCTGCAGTTCCGTAACACCGCCGGCTTGTGCCTCTGTATCCAGCCAATACAGAAAACGGGCGATGGCGACGGCGTCCCGAAGATGTGCAGCGCGGGTTCCAGCAATTTCAGCCGCATTCTTCCGGGCCTTTGGCAGGCTTGTCGGATCATCGCCCGATTTGGTCTCCGCGCCGTTTGCTTCCAAGATTTGGCTGGTGGCGGCTGGTGCCGACCTGGGAACCAACACGCGCTTGCCTTTGAAGGCTTCGAGTGCGGTTGGAAACTGTTCAAACGGCTGAATATCCACCTGATTGCCGACCCATTCCCGCACGCCGCCATCCAGCTTTGCAGCATCCACAAACCAAGAGACGCCAGCGTCGGCGCCTAGGATTGCGAAGGAGAGGGGCAGGGGTGTGTGGTCCACATCGCCGCCACGCACATTTAGCAGCCATGCGACGCCATCGGGTGCTGTCAGGAGTGCTGCGTCCAGGTCTTTGCCCGCGAGATCGGCTGCGAGCCGCGCCCGTTTGTCGGCAGATGCTTCACCGGCATAGTCCAGCGGATGTGGTGTGATGCTGTCTCTTATACACAT
>CAJXVF010000295.1 GCA_913060845.1 uncultured Alphaproteobacteria bacterium
AAGCTTCTTCACTGCATGCGGCTATGAACCGGAATGATCCAAATCCGCTCTAGACGCTGCCGCTATCGCCCGTTTCGCCCGCACGTTCGGGCAGATCGTGCCAGGCGTTATCGAGAAATACCGCCATCCAGACGTGCCCGACATCTCATACCTAACCAATGTCGAAGCCGATGGCTCCATTGATGCATTTGGTGTGCGGCGCGCTTCAGACTGGCATTATGACGGGAGCTTTGCCGAACGCCCGCCAGACTGCGCCATGCTATTCGGCATCAAAATCCCCAGCGTCGGCGGCGGCACGCTCTTCGCGGATATGCACACCGCTTTCATAACGCTCCCCCAAGACCTTCGTGACCGCATTGAGGGCTTGGAGACAATCAACCATTTTGGGCTTGGGCCCGCAGGCCGAGACTATTTCGATGGCATGTCGCCAGATCGTTGGAGCGCTTATCAGCCCGTACGACGGCCATTAGTCATGCCGCACCCAATAACGGGGCGGACGTTGCTGAAGTTCTGCATGATCCATACGGCCGGCTTTTCCGGCATGACACACCGGGACAGCGCCAGCCTCATGGCTGACTTACTTGCCCACGCCACGAGTGATGCGTGCGCCTATTATCACGCTTGGCAGCCTGGCGATCTGGTACTTTGGGATGAGCATGCGACCATGCACCGGGATGCAGGTGATTTTCCGCCGGAGCAACCGCGCGTCATGCTGCGCGCTATGGTCGGCGGCAATCCCGCAGAATAGCTCCGCTTGCACGGAATATGGCCGTGAGCTTAGTCTAAGCCGCAATTAGAAATACGGGAGACACACTATGGCGATCAATGTGAACATCCGGCAGGCCAGCCCGAATGTGGGGGCGTTTGTTGAAGGCGTCGATCTAGCCGATGAGATGGATGCAGGCACGGTCAGCCAATTGCGTGAGGCTTTGGGCGCCCATGGCGTGTTGTTCTTCCGAGACCAAAACCTGACGCCAGACCAGCACATTGCTGCAGCTGAGCGCTTTGGTCAGATCGATATCAACCGCTTCTTCGCCCATGTGGATGGCTTCGAGAAAATCGCTGAGGTCCGCAAAGAGCCAGAGCAGAAAGCCAATATTGGCGGCGGATGGCATACCGATCACACCTACGACCAAATTCCAGCAATGGGCTCCATGCTGCTGGCGCGCGAAACACCGAAGCTTGGCGGCGACACACTGTTCGCCTCAATGTTCGCGGCCTATGACACGCTCTCTGATGGGCTGAAGGCCACGATTGAAAAGCTGAACGCAGTGCATTCAAGCCGCCATGTCTTCGGCAAAAAGGCGCGCTACAAGGATCGGGGTGAGGACTTGGGCGGACGCTTGATGAACCCAGAACTGGCCCAGCAAGACGCCGTGCATCCGGTCGTGATCCGCCATCCAATCAGCGGCAAGAAAGTGATCTACGTGAACCCCGGCTTCACACTGCGCTTTGAAGGCATGACTGACCAAGAAAGCCAGCCGCTGTTGCAGACGCTTTATGCCCATTGCCAGAACCAAGCCTTCGTCTACCGCTTTCAATGGGCACCAGGATCAATCGCATTCTGGGACAATCGCGCGACTTGGCACTATGCCGTCAATGATTACCAAGGCGAGCGCCGCTTAATGCACCGGATCACTGTAGAAGGTGAGGCGGTGGCGGCTTAAGCCAACGCCCATTCACCTCTGTTAACACTGCCTTAACGCTCGTGGCCGTTAATGATTTTGATTGCCCCAACAGGGGTAATTAGATTAGCAACGGCGTGAGCAGTCCGATGGCCCAAATTCTAGTCGCAGAAGACGAACCGACCGTGCGTGCGTTCATCGCACGTGCTCTGGATATGTGCGGACATCAAACCAGCGTTGCAGAGGATGGCCAACGCGCTTTGGAGGTTCTGGCGGACCGGGACTTCGACCTGTTGCTGTCTGACATCGTGATGCCAGAAGTAGATGGCGTGACGCTTGCGCTTAAAGCCACGCAGAATTGGCCGGAAATGCGCATTCTGCTAATGTCTGGCTATGCACCCGAACGCCAGCGCGCCCATAATCTGGACGCCCTCGCCCATGCCGTGCTTGCCAAGCCTTTTGATCTAGCGACCTTGCGGCAATCCGTAGACGCCGCCCTCGCTGGCCGAGACGCCAAGGCGCTGCGTGAGGCCTCTACCTTACAATAGCTCGGTCAGGCTTTCGCGCCGTCCTCTTTATGGATATCTGCGACCTCAATTGATTTCGCGTGCGCAAGTACGCTCTGCGCCTCAACGAATAGGCGTTTGACCTGCGGGAACTCGGCCTTAATGCTGCGTTCCAAATCTGAAATCGAAGCCTCCACGTCAATCGACGACGCCGTATCCGCGAAATCGACGCTGAGCGCGCACAAGATATCCTCTGGACCGAGATGCATCGTCAGCACCTCATTGATGGCAATGATGCTTACATCATCCTCAACAATCGCCCGGATACCCTGCTGAATACGCGGAGATGCCGCCTCGCCGATGAGCAAGGCCTTAGTCTCAATAGCCAGTACGACAGCCGCAAGCGCCAGCAAAATGCCAATAATGACGGATGCAACACCATCCAACACTGGTAAATCCAGCAAAAGGACGCCAGCAAGGGCGAGCGTGGCGATCATCAGGCCAAACATTGCGCCTGCATCCTCCAACAGCACAACGACCAGCGGCGCGTCCTTTGACCGGCGAATATAGGAGAAAACGCTCTCATCCGGTCGGCGGCGGCGGTTCATTTCCTTAATGGCGGCCCAGAACGCATAACCCTCGAACACCATAGCCAGCCCAAGAACGATAAAGTTGATATGCGGGCTTGCAACGGGGTGTGGATGCTTGATCTTCTCGATGCCTTCATACAACGACACCCCTGCACCAATAGAGAACAGCAGGATTGCAACGACGAAGCTCCAGAAGTAGATCTCCATGCCATATCCAAATGGATGGCGCGCATCCGCAGGCTTCACCGACCGCTTGATGCCGTAGAGCAGTAGAAGCTGATTGCCTGAATCGACAACCGAGTGAACCCCTTCTGCGAACATGGCGGATGAGCCGGTAATCGCTGCAGCGGTTAGTTTCGATACAGCGATCAGCGCATTACCGATAAACGCGATCATCACAACGCGTGTGGAACTGCCAGCAGCCATGTTTACGAGCTCTCTTTAGGGGAAGCAGGTGGGTCGATCCGTACTGGAATTTCGCCAGACCGGAAATGCAGGTCTCTTTGCGGGAATGGAATTTCGATACCGTATTTGGTCAGCGCTGTCTCTAACGCCCACGTGTAATCAGCATTCACACGTCCAGGCCGCTTCACGGCCTCCGGTGCCAGCCATACGACAAGCTCGAAATCCAGGCTGCTATCGCCAAACCCGGTCAACCACACTTCCGGAGCACGTGCACCGATGCCCGTGAGCTGATGGGGCACATCCTACGCCGCCTCTAGTGCTGCTTTGCGCACGAGCTCTTTATCCGTCCCATACGCAACGCCAAAAGAAAACCGCATGCGGCGGAAGCCTTCACGCAGCGTCCAGTTGGTCACGCGGTTGTTAATAAACTCCGCATTCGGGACCAAGATATCAACGTTGTCATTGGTCGTGACCCGCGTTGCCCGAATGCCAATCTCTTTGACCTCACCCGTAAGTCCCTGGTCCAGATCCACGAAGTCCCCGACTTTGATGCCGCCTTCAAATAGCATGATGATACCGGCAACCAGATTGCTGAAAATCGCCTGCAGGCCGAACCCAATGCCGATGCCAATGGCACCGGAGAAAACCGCCAGCGCCGTCAGATCAATGCCGATAACGTTCAGCGCCATGATGATGGCACCGAATAGCAGGCCGATCCTGACCGCATGGCCAATCAATGTCGGGGCTGACGGCGTTAGCGATTGCGCCCTGCGGACCCGGCCCTGAATGAACGTAGACAACACGCTAGCGAACCAGATCAACACAAGCGCGATCACGCCCGCCTTCAGGATCATATACAGCGATATTTCACGCTCACCGACGGTGAACGCAGCACTGCTAAGCAGCGCGATAGCCGGATTGAGGAGATGCAGAATGTTAAGCGCGGCAATCGTCCACGCGATAGCTGCGATCGTGCGCGACCAGAGCGGGTCCCGCATGAAGCTGGTGAATAGCCGGATAACGACCCAAGCATTCAGCAAGCTGGCGACAATCCGCGAAAGCTCATTCGGCAGATTGAGCGCAGAAAGGGTTTCCGTCGAAATCCAGAGCAATAAGCTCCAAACAACGGGAAAGACCAAGCGCTGCACGGTTTCCAAGCCGCGCCGCGTGCTGGCGTCAGCGTCCCGCGGCCACGCCCGGGCAATCAGCGTTCGAATTGGACTTGAGAGAAAATAGGCCAGCACACCAGCGCCAGCGACAACCGCAAGCAAGATGAGGCCATCGACAGAAAAATACGTTTCAGCGAGGCTTACGCTCGTCTCTTGGATATACGCAAGGATGGGCTCTATCCGGCCCCGCACGCCTGTCTCTTATACACATCTCCGAGCCCACGAGACCTCTCTACATCTCG
>CAJXVF010000296.1 GCA_913060845.1 uncultured Alphaproteobacteria bacterium
GTGCTGGCCGTGATCGCCAGCGGTATTGAGCGGTTTTCGGTTGAGGTGCGGCACTTGCAGCGCACAGAAGTGCTGGAGGCCGAAGAGTTCTTCCATCAGGGCCAAAAAGGCTCCTCCGCAATGCCGCATAAGCGGAACCCTGTGCTGTCTGAAAATTTGACAGGCCTCGCCCGTATTGTTCGCGCTGCTGTAACGCCTGCGATGGAGAACGTGGCACTTTGGCATGAGCGGGATATTTCCCACTCCTCCGTCGAGCGGATGATCGGGCCGGATTCAACCGTTACGTTGGATTTCGCGCTGAACCGCATGGCTGGCATGGTCGAGAAGCTGCTGATCTATCCAGACCGGATGCTTGCCAACTTGAACCGCTTGGGCGGCCTGGCCTATTCGCAGCATGTGCTGCTAGCGCTGACGCAAGCGGGTGTATCCCGTGAGGACGCATACCGGATCGTCCAGTCCAACGCCATGCAGATTTGGGAAAAGGGCGGGGACTTCCTCACGCTGCTGAAGGCAGACCCTGCGGTGGCGGACAGCGTGCCGGAAGCCACCCTGAACGCTGCCTTTGATCCTGAACGCCAGATGGCGCACGTGGATACTATCTTTGCCCGTGTATTTGGTGAGGCTTGAGCCGGGCGACGCCAAAGGCGCATAATCCCTGACAGTATTAGAATTCCCAGAACGAGAATCTTGAGTGGAGCCAACGCCATGGCAGCCCCTGTCGTCGAACTCGAAGCGCCTGATCTCCGTAAATACCGCGATGGCGGGACGGGCGTAGATTACGTCCATACCTGGGATAGCGGTGAGCCAGGCCGTCACGTGATGATCACGGCACTGACCCACGGCAATGAGATTTGTGGTGCCATTGCGCTAGATTATCTGTTCGACCTCAATCTCCGCCCTAAAACGGGCAAGCTCAGCTTTGGCTTTGTGAACATACAAGCCTTCGAGCGGTTTGACCCGACTGACCCCTACGCCTCCCGATTTGTGGACGAAGACTTCAACCGGATGTGGACGGAAGAGCATCTGGACAGTGATGGTATGACGGCGGAGCTGGTGCGCGGGCGGGAACTGCGGTCGGTGTTCGATGATGTGGATGACCTGCTCGACATCCATTCCATGACGTCCTTCTCCCCGCCGCTGATGCTGATCAACATCCTAGACAAGCACATCGCCATGTCTCGCAGGGCAGGCTACCCGGCAGATGTGGCGGCCGGGCCAGTCTACGCGCCCGGCAAGCGCATTATTGAATACACCCCGTTTGACGATACGGAGACCGACAAGACGGCGATGCTGGTCGAATGCGGGGAACATTGGGCGAAAGCCACCGGCGAAGTCGCACGGGATACAGCGCTGCACTTCCTGGTCGCGACAGGCATTATGACGGCTGATGAGGCGGCTGAGCATTTCCACCGGAAAGACAAACCCACCCAGCGCGTGATGGAAGTGACCCACGGGGTTACCGCGATCAGCAATGATTTCCGTTTCGTCGAAAGCTTTGTTGGCTGTGAGCAGTTCGAGAAAGCCGGAACGCCAGTGGCTGAGGATGGTGACGCAACCGTCGTCACACCCTATGCAAACTGTGTGCTGATCATGCCGAACCACCGTTCCAAAGGCGGCCAGCGCGCTGCCCGCTTTGCACGAATTCTAGACTAAGTGGCCACACCTTTAGCGCCTGCCGTAAACCGCCCCGTAGCGGGCGTTCTCTGGATGCTTGCGACTGTCGCGAGCTTTGCTTTCATGCAGGTCGCAGGGCGGGAGCTGCAAGGTGCTTTTGAATATGATGCCTATGAAGTTCTGTTTTTCCGCAGCGCCATTGGCGTCGTTCTGATCCTGCCGATTGCGTTGATCGCAGGCGGACTAACAAACGTCACTACGCGTCGGCCATTCGCGCATTTAACCCGCAACATCATTCACTTTATGGGCCAGTTTGGCTGGTTCTACGGCATCGCACATTTGGCGATGGCGGATGTAACCGCGCTAACTTCAACCACCCCAGTATTGGGCGTAGCGCTCGCCGTCGCGTTTCTGGGGGAGCGGCTGACTTGGCCCCGGGCGTTAGTAATTGGCTGTGGGTTCCTTGGCGTGATGATGGTGCTCCGCCCCGGTATGATCCCGTTTGAATTGGCAGCGGGCATAACGCTCTTTGGCGCCTTCTGCTACGCGGTCTCAATCACAATGGTGAAGGCAATGACGGCCACGGAACCGCCGCTACGCGTTGTGTTTTTCATGATGGCGATCCAATCCTGCATCGCTCTGGCGTTGATGGGCGGGCAGATTGAAACGCCGGTATGGGCTGCGTGTCCGTGGCTTTTGCTTGTGGGTATTTGCGGGCTTTCCGCGCATTACTCGATGACAAAGGCGCTGACGATGGCGGATGCAAGCGTCGTCATGCCAGTGAACTTCCTGCAATTACCCGCAATGGCGATCGCCGGGTTGCTGCTCTATTCCGAAGGCTTGGACCCATTCACTCTGGCTGGCGGCGTCCTCATCCTGGCTGCCAGCTACCTAAACATCATCTGGTCCCGCCGCCGAGCCGCTTGAACCTGGCCTGCCCCCTGATTGACGCCGCGCAGTCTCTGCCGCACGATTTCAGCTTGAGCATTTTCCGTGAAGGCGGTCGTTTGGCGCGCCCGCGAAATGAGGACACATGGCAGACGAACTGAAGGCCGCACCGCCCTTAGATGGCGTTGTGGTGATCGATTTTACCCGCGTGCTCGCTGGTCCCTGGGCGTCCATGGCGTTAGCGGACCTTGGCGCTAAGGTCATCAAGGTCGAACATCCTAAGACCGGCGACGATACCCGCGGCTATGATGTCCTTAAGGACAGGCAGGGCGAGAGCGCCTATTTCCTCTCGACCAACCGGAACAAAGAAAGCCTGGCACTGGATATTGCTGATGACGCTGGCAAAGCGGTGATTAAACGCCTCGTCGCAAAGGCGGATATCGTGGTCGAGAATTTCCGTGCTGACGTGATGGAACGCCAAGGTCTTGGCTACGCGGATTTGGCGGCTATCAATCCAGGCCTGATTTATTGCTCGATCACTGGCTACGGCCATTCCAGCCCCAATAAAATGATGGCGGGATATGATCCTATCGCCCAGGCCGAAAGCGGCATGATGTGGATGACGGGGGAGGCGGACGGTCTGCCTCTGCGCACCGGCGTATCCTATGCTGACATGTTCACAGGCATGTATGCGACCCAGGCGATGCTCGCCGCCTTGCGTGCGCGGGATCGGGATGGAACCGGTCAGCATATCGATGTGGCGCTGCTCGATTGCGCCACGTCTGCCGTGGTGAACTACGCGCAGCTTGGCCTGCTGACGGGGAACAGCCCGAAGCGTTATGGCGGCGACCATCCGTTTATTGAACCGCTGGGGCTGTATGAGTGCTCAGATGGTTTGATCTCGCTGGTTTGCGGAAATGAACGGCAGTGGGAAAAGCTCTGTAAGGATGGCTTGGAACGGCCGGACCTTTTGGATGACCCCAAGCTGGCGGTCGCCGCGACCCGTGTGGCCAATCGCCAATATTGCCGGGATACCTTAGGCGCTGCGCTCAAAACCAACACGCGGGATTATTGGGTGCCGAAGCTCCGCGCGGCTGGCTTGCCGGTTGGCGCTGTGCGGGATGTGGTGGAAGCGTTGAATGCCGCTGAATTCCGCGCGCGTGACATGATTGCGACAACGACTCATCCGCGCCTTGGTGAGATTGAGCAAGTGGGTAGCCCAATGAAACTCTCCCGCACGCCGGTGGCAGAGCCTGTGGCACCGCCGCTGCTCGGCCAACACAGCCGCGATGCCTTGGCGTTCGCGGGATACGATGCAGACGAGATTGAGGCGCTGATTTCATCCGGCGTCGTTACAGAGGACACAAACTGATGGCGCCGCCGCTTACCGGCCTCAAGGTCGTAGATTTCACCCGTGTCATTGCTGGCCCTGTTGCTGCGATGATCCTGTCTGACTTGGGTGCAGAGATCGTCAAGCTGGAGCATCCCCAAGGCGGCGACGACACGCGCGGATACCGTCCGCCGGAATTCAAAGGCATTTCCGCCGCGTTTCTTTCCTATAATCGGGGCAAACAATCTGTAGCGCTTGATTTAGCCACGGATGCTGGGTGCAAGGCTGCTCGGGCACTCGTCGATCAGGCAGATGTTGTGATCGAGAATTTCTCGACCGGCGTCATGGCGAAATATGGCCTCGACTATGATTCCGTGAAACGGCCTGAATTGGTTTATTGCTCTACATCCGCATATGGCCGCGACGGACCGTTTCTGAAACGCCCGGGCTATGACCCTGTTGTACAAGCTGAATCCGGTTTTCAGTCGCTCACTGGCCATGCCGATAGTGAGCCAGTGCGGACGGCTATTCCGATGACGGATGTGACTGCTGGCCTGAACGGTGCCATGGCGATTTTGGCGGCAGTTTGGCGGCGGAAGAAAACGGGGCTTGGGCAATTCATTGAAGTACCGCTCTACGATACGGGCTTCTTCAATACCTGTCTCTTATACACATCTCCGAGCCCACGAGACCTCTCTACATCTC
>CAJXVF010000297.1 GCA_913060845.1 uncultured Alphaproteobacteria bacterium
TACGAGATGTAGAGAGGTCTCGTGGGCTCGGAGATGTGTATAAGAGACAGGGTCCTCACGCTGAAGTCGCGCCAGCGTTTTATTAACCGTCGCGTTGCTCACGCCAAACCGTTCTGCCAGATCAACCGCGCGGGCTTCGCCTTCCTCGGCAATCAAGTCGGCAATCAGCTCGACATAATCCTCAGCAATTTCCATCTGCCGCGCCTGACGCATGCGGTCAAATCCCGCCGCCTGCCGGGTCGGGTCCCCCAGCCTGGAACGATCTCGCGGTGAGCGCGGCGCTTTATCTTGGTCTGCCATACTGTCCTGCTTCTGCATCGGCGAGAAACAATATCGAGGTTCCGAAAATTTTTGCAAGGTTTGGCTATTTATTAGCCTTGGCTAACTTCTGAACTATATCTTTAGAACTTTTTCTCTATGTAAACCTTGCACCCAAGCCTGGAAACTCCATACTCTATGGGTGTTGGAGGACTGATGCGACAAATTCTTGCTCATTCGCGCAACCTTGCGCGCCGCTTGATTCTAAGCTGCTTATTGGCGGCTTCCGTCACGATTCCGGCAATAGCCAGTGCAAAACCGATGATCCTGGCGACCATCGCCCAACTCGGCGAACCCATGTCCCGCATTCTTGGTGACTGCGCCACGGTCGAAACCTTGCTAGGCCCTGGTGTCGATCCACACCTATACCGGTTGACCCGCAGCGATGTGGCCAAAGCGCTCCAAGCTGATGGGTTGATGGCGAACGGCCTTAATCTTGAAGCTCAAATGCGCGATATGTTTGATCGCTTGAGCGCGCGCAAGCCAGTTATCTACGCGGGCGAACTGCTGGATCCAACGAAGATTGTTCTAACGGGCGGTGTCGTACCAGACCCGCATATCTGGATGGACCCGCGCCTTTGGGCGGAAGCCTTGGCTGCCAGCGCTGCCGCTGCCGCCAAAGCCTTTCCCGCATGCGTACCGAGCGTCGCCCAGAACCAAGCAGCCGTCCTGGCTGAGATAGCCGCAGTGGATGCTTATATTGAAGCCAGGGTCGCGAGCCTCCCCCCGTCCGCCCGCGTTCTAGCGACAGCCCACGACGCATTTGGATATTTCGGCAAGCGCTATGGCATGACAGTGCTTGGCGTTCAGGGCATCTCCACAGAAAGCGAAGCAGGCGTCGCGCACATCCGAGACATGGCGCAGACCATCTATGACCGCCGCATCGCCGCTGTATTCGTCGAAACATCAACGGCCGCCCGTGCCGTAGACGCCGTAATTGAAGGCGCACGCGCGCTTGGTGCCATTGTCACGAAAGGCCCGGCACTGTTCTCCGACGCCATGGGTCCGCCTGGAACCTATGAAGGCGCCTATGTCGGCATGCTGGATCACAATGCCACGTCCGTTGTGCGCGCCCTTGGCGGCGTCGCACCGGAACGTGGGCTGAACGGGCGGCTGAACACCGCTCGCCAAGTAAAGGACACTTCGGGATGAGCCCTGATATCCGCGCCGTCGCGAATGCCGAAACCGTGCATGACGCTGTCGAGGCTGGCAGCCCGCTTGATGTCTCCGGCCTGACGGTTGCCTATGACCGCGCGCCGGCTTTATGGAATGTGGATTATGTGGCACCAAAGGGTGGCCTGGTCGCCATTATTGGCCCAAATGGCGCTGGCAAATCGACATTCCTAAAGGGCGCTCTTGGTTTAACGCCCAAGATTTCGGGCCGCGTTGCTGCATTTGGTGCGCCAGTCGCAGACGCACGGCGGCGGATCGCTTATGTGCCCCAGCGCGAAAGCGTTGATTGGGAATTTCCGGCAACGGCGTTGGATGTCGCCGCCATGGGCCTTTACCGATCCATCGGCTGGCTGCGCCCCGTCCGCAAAAAGCATCGGGAAGCGGCATTGGCAGCCTTAGCGGAACTGGGCATGGCGGACTTCGCCGACCGGCAGATCGGCCAACTTTCGGGCGGTCAGCAACAACGCGTATTCCTAGCCCGCGCACTGGTCCAGGATGCAGACCTGTATTTGATGGACGAACCGTTTGCCGGCGTAGATGCCGCAACCGAACGCACAATCGTCAGCCTGCTTCGCCGGATTGCTTCGGCAGGCAAGACAGCCATCGTGGTCCACCACGATCTCCAAACCGTGACTGAATATTTCGATCATGCACTGATGATCAACGTCCGCCGCATCGCCGCCGGGCCCATGGCCGATGTGATGACGGCGGAAAACCTGCAGAAGACCTATGGCGGGCGCCTGGCAGCACCCCAGCTGGCAGCCGCAATTGGCTAACCAGCCACGCCATCCATGATGGACTATTGGCAAAACTTCTGGACCGCGCTGACGCTGGACGGCGGCTATAATTCTGTAGTCGTGATGGCAGGCTTGGCAGCCCTTGGCGCAGCCGCAGGGCCAATTGGTGCGCTAATGATCCTGAAGCGTCGCCCACTGCTGGCAGACGCTGTTGCCCACGCGACCCTCCCTGGCGTCGCAATCGGCTTCCTCGTCGGTCTCTGGTTGACTGGTGATGGGCGCAACAGCGCGTTCTTGCTGACGGGCGCTGCAGTAACCGGCGCCCTTGCAGCAGGCGCCATGCATCTCCTGAAAGATGGTGCACGCATTAGTGAGGATGCCGCGACAGCCGCAGCGCTCAGCGTATCCTTCGGCCTCGGCGTGGCGTTGTTGAGCCTGATCCAAGCCCTTCCAACTGGCGGGCAAGCAGGCCTCAACGCCTTCCTGCTCGGCCAAGCAGCGACGCTCAATCAAAGCGAAGCTTGGACTTTGGCTATAGCAAGCAGTTTGGCGCTGATTCTTTTGGGCCTGCTCTTCAAGGAATTCGCACTGATCGCCTTTGACCCTGGTGGCGCTGCCGCTCAGGGCCTGCCCGTCAAGTTCCTCGACCTTATGATCACGGGCCTAATGCTGCTGCTGATCGCCGCCGGCCTTCGCGCGGTTGGTCTCGTGCTGATCCTGGCGCTCCTGGTAACGCCTGCCGCCGCTGCCCGGTTCTGGACCGACCGCCTGCCACGCCTTGCCGCACTGGCCGCTGTCATTGGCGCCGCCGGGGCCTATACGGGCGGAGCGTTGTCCACTGCATTGCCAAATGCGCCCACAGGAGCGGCCATCGTTTTGATCCTGAGCGCCATATTCCTATTCAGCCTTCTATTCGCACCTAAGCGCGGCGCTATCGCGGCTGTCTTGCGGCGCCAGGGCCTGCGTCATGCGCTTCGCCGTCGTCAGATCCTTGTGGAACTTGCAGCAGGTGCCCGCCCGGCAGACCCCAAACTGGCCCGGTCGCTCGGCTGGATAGATGGCGATGGCTCCTCCACACCTGAAGGTGAGGCTGCGGCCCAAGCTTGGCTCCGCGACGAGCAATTGCGCGACCGCTATTTGGCGGACCGGCCTGAAGATGCAGGCCGTCTCCTCGCCGCCGCGTTCACGCCGCTCAATGATCTACTTCCCCGCGACATCATAGCTGAGTTAGAGCGGCGCGAGGCATGATGTTCCTGCAACTCGATTTCCCGGCAATGCTAGTGGCGCTGTTGGCCGCACTGTCAGCAGCTTTGGTCGGGAATGTCCTGGTACTCCGCCGTCAAGCGCTGATGGGCGACGCCCTATCCCACATGGTGCTACCGGGCGTCGTCGGCGGCTATATCCTGACCGGCGACACCAAGTCCTGGTCCATGGTCTTGGGCGCGCTCGTCGCTGCCCTCGCCGGGGCGGGGTTAATCGTGATGATCCGCAGGCTTGGTCGGCTCGATGCAGCGACGGCCATGGGCGTCGTGCTCACCATGCTGTTTGCGCTGGGCGTCGTCATGCTGGAACTGGCTGATGCCTCCAACGTCCATCTAGATATCGAACACGCGCTTTACGGCAGCCTGGAGGCTGCCATCTGGATTGGCCCGCTATCGTGGCAGGAGGCGCTGCAACCGTCCCAGTGGGCCTCCCTGCCCCGCGAAATTCCCATGCTGTTAGCCGTGCTTGCTGTTCTGGCCATCGCAATGGTCGTTGCGTTCAAGGAAATTCGGCTGGCGGCCTTTGATCCAGATTACGGCGCAGCATTGGGCCTACCCGCATGGGTTAGCGAACTGGCGATCAATACTGCCGCCGCTCTCGCGGTCGTCGCAGCCTTTGACGCCGTTGGTTCAATCCTTGTGATCGCGATGCTAATTTGTCCCGCAGCATCTGCCCGACTGATCACGGACAGGCTAGCAGCGCAAATCTATGTAAGCCTTCTGATTGCAGGCGCTGTCGCCCTTGGTGGATATGGTGCGGCGGCATGGGGAGCACCTGCGATTGGTCTTCCAGCGGCTTTGAATGCCGCAGGAACCATCGCTGTCACGGGCGGCGTGGCGCTTGCCGCCGCCGCCGGATGGCGTGCGATGCGACGCCGCAAAGCGCGTGCCGTGGCCCCTGCGCCCGCACTCAATTAGCAATCTGTCTCAATTAGAGATAGACGACACCGCGCGACACCTGCTAACAGATTCCTATGGTTCTGTCTCTTATACACATCTCCGAGCCCACGAGACCTCTCTACATCTC
>CAJXVF010000298.1 GCA_913060845.1 uncultured Alphaproteobacteria bacterium
AAGGATGCCCGAAGCTTCTTCACTGCATGCGGCTATGAACCGGAATGATCCAAATTCGCTCTAGGTCGGGGGCCAAGCCGCTCAAAATGCTCATCCGCAAACCAAAATCTGTTAGTCACCATAAACCCTCTACGTTCGGGGATTTTTAAATCAAATTTCGGCACCATTAGGAATCATATTATGAACTGTAGCCTCAAACCACCTTCCGCTCCACAAACGCCGCAATCTCCGCCTCACTATACCCAACCGATGCCAGCAGTTCCGCATTATGCTGCCCCAATCCCGGCGCGTGGCCGAATTCGGGTTTGTAGTCGGAGAATTGCCAGGGGGTGCCGTGGACTTTTAGGTCTTCGCCGATTTCGGGGTAGGCGACGCTGTCGATATAGCCGTTAGCGAGGTTGTCGACGTCGTTGGAGGCTTCTAGCAGGGTGTTCACAGGCGCGGCGACGATATCTGCGTCGCGTAAGATTTTCAGCCAGTGATCGCGGGGGCCGGTTTTGAACATGTCACGTAGCGCGCCCAGGATCAGGTTCTTCTTTTCTTCGCTGACGAGTGCTAGGCCCAAGTCATCCGCACCGCGCGCGACGAGCGTATCCCAGAATCCGCAGGCCTCCAGCGACTTGCGCCAGTCCTTGGCGTCCAGTTGGAAGACGATGGGTTTGCCGTCGCAGTCATCAAACGTGGCAGCGATGCCGGGGCGTTCGCGGGTGCCATTGATACGGGCACCTGTAATCGGGTTCTTGTTGCGCCACATGGTCGTCGTCAGCGTCCAGCCCATCAGGCGGACGGCGGAGCCTGCAAGCGATGTTTCGATCTTCTGGCCTTTACCGGTCTGTTTGGCTTGATGCAGTGCCGCTAGAATGCCGCCGAATGTCAGGATGGCGCAGGTTTCATCCGCCACGGATACAACACCCGTCCGCATGCTTTGGCCCGGCGTGGAATAGGCTTCCGCAATGCCGCTCAGCGCTTGGCCGACAGCGTCTGTTCCGGGTAGATCCGCATGGGGACCGTTCGGGCCATAGGCAGAGACCGAGGCATAGACGATGGCCGGATTGATCGCCTTCAGCTGCTCATAGCCAAAGCCGTTGCGTTCAGCCGCACCCGGTCGGAAGTTCTGGCCAAAAATGTCTGCAGTCTTCACCAGTTTATACAGAATCTCCCGCGCTTCTTCGGTTTTAAGGTTCAGCGTCAGGCTTTTCACGCCGCGGTTATTGGTTTCGAAGAATGAGGAAATCTGGCCATTCTCACCCTTGATCTCGCCCGCCTTACGGGAAGGATCGCCAGCGCCCGGCGCTTCGATTTTGATCACCTCAGCGCCCAAATCCGCCATCAGCATGTAAGGCACAGTGCCAGCCTGCGCCGTCGAACAGGCAATTGCGCGCACACCTGCAAGGGGGCCAGATTCATTGGCCATGACGATGATCTCCTGAGTTTTGGCATGGGACGCCGACCGAGACCATAAAGTAGCGGATCACTTAGGGCTGGGAAACGCCCGGCGAGAGACGATACTTTCAGAAATGTTGCAGGCCGAGCCAAGGCGCTTACGATGGCGGTGAAATCAATGTGAATGCAGGGCTGGAAATGGCTGAAACTGAGACATTTGACTATATCGTCGTGGGTGCTGGATCAGCCGGTGCGGCATTGGCGAACCGACTTTCCGCATCGCCAGAAAACAAAGTTCTGCTGCTGGAGGCTGGTCCCGCGAGACATCGCTGGAGCCGAATTCCTGTCGGCTATGCCAAAATGTTGAAGGACCCCACCGCCAACTGGTGCTACGAATCCACGCCGGAAGAAGGCACCGGCAACCGCGCCCTGCCAGCGCCGCGCGGACGGATGCTTGGCGGCTCCTCCTCCATCAACGGCCTCGTTTTCGTGCGGGGCCAAGCCCAGGATTATGACACCTGGGCGCAGATGGGGAACCGTGGCTGGAGCTATCGGGACGTGCTGCCCGTGTTCAAACGCCTAGAAAGCTATGAAGGTGGGGCGGATGAATTTCGCGGCGATTCGGGTCCACTGCGTGTGACCAACCCAGATGAGACCGGTCCACTCTATGACGCCTTGATTAAGGCCGCTGGCGAGGCTGGCGTACCCCACAATCGGGACTATAACGGCGCCGTCCAAGAAGGCATCTCCATGAGCCAGGCGACGATTTCTGGTGGCAAACGGATGAGCACGGCGGCCTGCTACTTGGACCCAATCAAGCAGCGCCCCAATCTCAAAATACAAACGGACGCGCTGAGCGAGAGCTTGATACTGGAAGGCAAACGCTGCGTCGGCGTGCGCTATTCCGTGAAGGGCGAAAAGCATGAAGCCCGCGCGCAAGGTGAGGTTATCGTCAGCTGCGGCTCCTTCAATTCCCCGCAATTGCTGGAGCTTTCAGGTATTGGCCAACCGGAGCGCCTGAAAGACCTTGGAATTGACGTTACCCACGCCCTGCCCGGTGTGGGTGAAAACTTGCGCGATCATTTCGCCCCCCGCACACGCTGGGCCATCACCGCTAAGGGCTACACATATAATGACCGGGGGCGAGGCCTTGGCCTGTTCGCCCAGGCGATGAAATACGCATTCCAAAAGAAGGGCATGCTCGGCATTCCCGCAGCCCCCCTCCGCGCCTTCGTTAGAAGTCGGGAAGGCCTGGAAGCGCCAGACCTTCTGCTCGGCTGGGTGCCAATGCTGTACGAGCTGAACCGCAATGGCGGGCCGAAGCTTTCGAAGCAATCCGGCCTCACCTGTTACGCCCACGCCATGCGTCCTGAGAGCAAGGGCAGCGTGCATATCAAAGAAGCCAGGGCCGGTGTGCAACCAGACATCCGCTACAATTTCCTATCATCCCCGGCAGATCAGGACCTGACGGTGCAGGCGATTCGCGTCGCCCGCGCGATCATGACAGCGCCCGCCATGGCTGAGCTTGGCGTCACAGAACTTTTGCCTGGCAGCGGTGAGACAAGCGACGACGCGATCCTGCAATGGGCGCGCGCTTTCGGCGAAACCACGTATCACCCCGTTGGCACCTGCAAGATGGGCTCCGACCCTATGGCAGTCGTCGATGACCGGCTTCGGGTTCGCGGGATGGACGGCCTCCGCATCGCAGACGCCTCCATCATGCCGACGCTGATTTCCGGCAACACCAATGCACCCAGCATCATGATTGGTGAGAAAGCGTCTGATCTGGTGCTGGAAGATGCGGCGTAAACGCCACCGCTCAATGAAGCGTTAGCGACCCGGTTCAATCGCGGGGATGGCTTTAGCGACCTTCTCACCAGGATCAGAAAATATGATCGTGAAAGAACGCGATTCGCCCGGCGCAAACGGCCCACCGCCAACGAGCTGGCGTTTGTCGCGAACAATGCCGCCCTGCTTATCTAGCAAGCGGACACGGATATAGGCGTCAGGCCTTTCGCTTGACGCCTTGTTCGTGACCTCACCCGTCACTTTTAGGTCATATCCACCTGCCGCAGAGGCCGCCCAAGCATGGGTTAGCTTTGAGGATTCGAGACCGCCCGAGTCTGACGCTGGTTTTTCAACCGGCGCTTCGGGGGTTTTACTCATGGCCGGGTTCGCAGCGTCTGGGGCCATATCAGGCGACATGGCAGGTTTGGGATCGCTGGATATGCCAATCGCTTCATAAATTTTGGCAGACGCAGGCCATACAGATTTGATCTGATCAGACGCCAGGAAAAATGCCGCCAACAAAGCCAGCACCAACATTCCAAGTGCTGCCCAGCCCATCCACCCGCGACGGGGGCGATCTGCAATCGGCGCAGGTGACCTGTCACGTGGGACTGGATCAACCTGCACAGGCTTCGACCGGTTTGGCGGGTCTACGTGGGGTGCGGCAGGCGTCGGCGCTTCGCTTGCCGCTTCAGCAGCAACCGATTCGTCTGGCGCATCATTAGCATCAGGCGCTGGAGCCGGTGGAATACCTTCGGTTTTCCACGTGGTTTCACAGCGCGCACAGCGCACACGTCTGCCGTCCTGGCCGATCTTTGCATCGGGCACCAGGTAGCGAGCGTTACAATTGGGACATGCGATCTGCATACGCGTCCAACGGCTCTCCCATGATAAGGATTTCCTGTATAGGAATAGGCGACCCAGGGAGGCAAGGCGGTCGACGTATGCATACTAAGCGTCATGAAGCGTCTGCGCCATTGTTTGATGGCCTTTCGCCAAAAGATACATCCGCGCCGGCGGCATCGCTCGCTGGCGTGACACTGGCCTATGGCGATGAGCCACCGGTCCTGAACGGCTTGAATCTAGCGATTCCCGCCGGGGCCTTCCGCTATTTGATCGGCCCGAGCGGGGCTGGAAAATCATCACTTTTGCGGCTGATTTATTTGGGCCAGCTGCCGTCTGCAGGCCGGATTGAACTTTTTGGAACGGACACAGCAAGCCTTTCGCCCGGCAAACTTGCGACGCTGCGTCGCAAAGTCGGCGTCGTTTTTCAAGATTTTCGCCTGCTGGAACTGTCTCTTATACACATCTCCGAGCCCACGAGACCTCTCTACATCTC
>CAJXVF010000299.1 GCA_913060845.1 uncultured Alphaproteobacteria bacterium
ACACCTCTCTATTCGTCGGCAGCGTCAGATGTGTATAAGAGACAGCATCTATATTCGTGACAACCCGAAAGGCGCGCATCGCGAGCTTTGGCTCCATGCCTCCGGTTGCCATAGCTGGCTGACGGTCGAACGGAATACCGTGACCCACGCGCTAGGCAGCGTCTCATACACCAAGGATTCCGCAGAATGAGCGCGCGGCAACCGAACCGCAGCGATACAGGCGGATGGCTGATCGACCGGAGCCGTGTTGAAATCTTCACGTTCGATGGCCGTGAGATTCTGTTCCACCCCGGTGACACTGTGGCCTCCGCGTTATTGGCCGCCGGCGAAACCCTGGTTGGGCGAAGCTTCAAGTTGCACCGTCCACGCGGGATATTCGGGCTTGGTGCTGAGGAGCCGAATGCGCTGCTTACTTTGGGTGCAGGTGCTACATTAACGCCAAACGCGCGGGCAACGATGATCCCGGCCAAGCCTGGCATGCAAGTGTCCTCACAAAACCGCTGGCCGTCGCTCAAGCATGATGCGTTCGGTTTGCTGGATAAAGTGAAGGCCATCCTGCCGGCTGGATTCTACTACAAAACGTTCATGTGGCCTGCCTCGCGCTGGATGACGTATGAAAAGTATATCCGTCGCATGGCGGGGCTTGGTCCAGCGCCGCGTGAACGAGATACCGAACAGTATGCGCGCCGCAACATCCATTGTGATGTGTTGATCGCAGGCGGTGGCCCGGCTGGGCTTGCGGCGGCGGAAGCGGCAGCGGCCAATGGGCAGTCCGTGATTTTGGCCCATGCGCGGCCAAGCTTCGGCGGCGGTGTTCACAGCATGCCGCAAGGCCCACACCGGCGCTGGTTCCAGGATACGCTGGCACGGCTTGAGGCCATGCCCAATGTCCGACTGATGACCTCAACGACAGTTGCTGGATATTACGAACACGAACTTCTAACCCTTTCGGAACGCGTGCGGGACCGTGATAGCGCGGCTGGCACAGCGCCGACGGAGCGGTTCTGGGAGGTCAGGACTGGCAGGGTAATTATCGCCACGGGCGCTATCGAGCGCCCATTATTGTTCGCCAATAACGACAGGCCCGGCGTTATGCTGGCAAGCGCAGCGCAGGGCTATTTATGGCGCTTTGGCGTGCTGGCAGGCCAAGCACCCGTTCTATTCGGCGGCGACGACAGTCTGTATCCCTTGGCGCGAGCGCTTAAAGATGCAGGTGCCATTGTCCGTGCGGTTGTTGACCTTCGCTCCGACCCTGGGCTTGTTGCAGCTGCCTATGTCGCGGACGGCGGCAAGGTGATTGCGGGTGCCATGGTGGCGAAGGCGCATGGGACGAAGCGGGTTTCAGGCGCTGAAGTTTGGCGCATTGATGAAGGAACGCCCCATGTTCAAGAAACCATCCCGACGGACGCAATTCTAATTTCAGGCGGGTTTGGGCCAAGCTTGCAATTGCACGCACAGTCTAAAGGTGCCCTGGTTTGGGATGAGGGCCTTGGCTCCTTCGTGCCGGGTGCGCCCAATGGTGCGAATTGCTCCATCGGCGGCGCACGTGGCGTATTTGATCTGACAGCTGCGATTGCTGATGGCGTTGCAGCGGGCAAGGACGTGTCGCTGCCGGAACGTGAGCAGACAAAACGGTCGACTGCGCCGCATCCTTGGGAGCTTCCGAACCTTACGGGCGGCATCCGGTTTGTCGATCTGCAGAATGATGTGGCCGATAAGGATATTGCCTTGGCCGCCCGTGAAGGCTGGCATTCGATTGAGCATGTGAAGCGCTACACCACGCTTGGCATGGGTACGGACCAAGGCAAATTTGCCGGCCCAATTGGCTTGGCGCTGCTGGCTGCAGCTACGGGCAAGCAGGTCGCAAAGACCGGTCTCACCACATTCCGCCCGCCCGCGACGCCGGTAACGTTCGGCGCTGTTGCTGGTGGGCATTTGGGAGAGGTCGGCCACGCAATCCGCCGGTCTGCAGCGGATGCTTGGCATGAGAGCCAGAATGCCGTGTTCATCGACGCCGGGCTATGGCGTCGTCCGCAATATTACACGACCAATGGTGCCACACTGGGGGAAGCGTACCGGGCTGAAGCGGCTGCGGTGCGGGCCGGCCTGGGGCTCGTTGATGTCTCCACGCTTGGTAAGATTGATCTGGCGGGGCCAGATGCGGCTGAGCTGATGGACCGGCTTTATTGCAACACGATGGGCACGCTGAAGGTTGGGCGAGGGCGGTATGGCTTGATGCTCCGGGAAGATGGCCGGGTGTTTGATGATGGTGTCGTCTTCCGGCTGGCGGAGGACAGGTTCCATTTGACCTGCACCACTGGCGGTGCGGGCGCAGTTTACCAGCACATTGAGCATGCATTGCAGGTGCTCTGGCCGGACCTGAAGGCCTATGCGACGCCGGTATCAGAAGAATGGTTCGCTGCCGCAATCGCTGGGCCAAAGGCGCGGGACTATCTGGCAGCTTTGGCACTTGAATTAGACGTCTCGAACGAAGGCCTGCCGATGATGCGGCTTGCTGAGACCATGATCGCGGGAGTTCCAGCCCGGGTTATGCGGATGAGCTATTCTGGTGAGCTTTCTTTTGAAATCAACGTGCCGGCGGATTGGGGCGGTCACGTATGGGCGCACATGATTTCGACCGGCAATTCCTACGGCCTAACCGCCTATGGCACGGAAGCCATGGGTGCGCTGCGGATTGAGAAAGGCCATGTCACGCATTCAGAAGCTGATGGCCGCACGACGCCGGACGATCTTGGGCTTGGCCGCATGGCGTCCCGCAAGAAAGATGCGATTGGCGTCCGGGCGCTCGATTTTCCAGCACTGCAGGAAAGCGGGCGGAAACAGCTTGTCGGGCTTGTAGCAGATGACCCGGCAGCGGCGTTCCCGCAAGGTGCACAGGTAACGGCAGAAGCGCTTGGCGACCAGCCGCGCCCGTCGCTCGGCCACGTGTCGTCCTACGCCTATAGCACTGAGTTAAAACGCATGGTGGCGCTGGCGTTGCTTAAGAATGGCCGGGCGTTGCATGGCCAAACGGTCCATGTGGTCTCGCCGATTATGGGCGTTGCGGCTGCAGCAAAGGTAACCGGTCCCGTGATGATCGATCCAGAAGGGGAGCGGCTCCGTGGCTGATATTGGACCAGATACAGCCCGCATCCACGGCTTTGCAGGCCTTGGCGCTGAACGGCCAGCAGGTGACCTCGTAGCCTACGCTTCGCCAGCAGCAGGACAGGCGGCAATCCGCGGGGATGCGGCAGATTCCGCGTTCATGGCGGCGGCTTCGGCTGCGCTTGGTGCGGCACTGCCAACGGACTCTCGGGTGGCGTTCACCGATGGCCCGCTCTCGATCATGCGTTTGGGGCCGGATAACTGGCTTGCGGTGCATGAAGCTGATGCTGGGTTCGGCGTGCGGGTAGAGCAGGCGGATGGTTTTCACGGGATCAATCTGTCTTCATCGCGGGCGCGGCTTCGGGTAGAGGGTGCCGCGGCTCGCGACCTGTTCAGCGTTGGCAGCCGGTTGGACCTTCGGTCACACACACTCCCGCCCGGTGCCTTCGCCCAAATGCCGATGGGCAATGCGACGGCTGTTCTACATTGCCGGGACGCTGACGCATTCGATGTCTATATCGCCCGGAGCTTTGCCGAGTCTTGGCTCGTCTGGCTCCGTCACGCTGGCCTGGAATTTGGCCTTATCACGGCTTAGGAGGCCGCTCCCTTGAGTGACGCATTTGAACTCCGCATGTACCGGGATATTTATGCGCCCGGCGCAGCACCGGCACTGCCGCTGAAGGCGGCGCACCGGGTTATTTATGTCTTTTCCGGCGCGATCACGGTCCTTGGCGACAAAGCTCTGAGCGCTGATGACGGCTTATATGCCAAATCCGCCATGCCGGTTCTGGCTGGGCCTGCCGGGGCTGTTGTGTGGCGATACGAAATCGCGGCGCAAGATGCAGCGGAGAGCTTGGCAGACGGAGCCCAGTCAGCCTTGCTGTTGTCCGGTCCGTTGACAACGATTGACGTTGCGGATGCATCCGAGGACTGGTTGCTACGGCTCGATAGCGTTGCATTCCCGGCTGGCGGGTGCGCGCTTCGCCATACCCATCGCGGCCCCGGCATCCGGTGTCTCGTTGAAGGCGATATCCGGATCGATGCCGAGGGTGCCTCCCATCCATTCGGCGTCGGCGCGCCATGGTTTGAAGCGGGGCCGGACCCTGTTTTTGCCCAGGCGGGGGATCAACCGACCCGGTTCGTGCGTGTATCGGTACTGCCTGCCTCATTAAAAGGCACCTCATCGATCCGCTATGTTGACCCAGAAGATGCGGCACGGCCGAAAGATCAGAGCTATCGGGGCTATATCGACCAAGTGATTGGCCGCCCATCCCGCTAACCGGCGCCTAAGGCTTGAGCATCAAGCGGATTGCAGCACCTCCAAAACGGGCTTAAGGTTCCGTTATACCGCGCTCACTCCAGAACCGGAAACTTCTCGTGTGTAATGACGCGGAA
>CAJXVF010000300.1 GCA_913060845.1 uncultured Alphaproteobacteria bacterium
ATCTACACCTCTCTATTCGTCGGCAGCGTCAGATGTGTATAAGAGACAGGTGAAAGCTGAGGGCGGAGATGGCGACGACATGATCACCTTCGGCGATTCAGCGGGCAATAACGAGGGTTCCATCTTCGCGCTTGGCGGCGTCGGCGACGATACGATCCGCTTCGGATCTGCTGCAGCCTACCAAGACGGCGCCGCGATCGCCGACGGTGGTGTCGGCAACGACACGATCGAGTTCGGTCGAGCTGCCGGGAACTTCAACGGCATGGCGATCGCTAGGGGCGGTGTCGGCGATGATATCATCACCTTCGCGAACGACGCCGCTGCGTTCGGCGGGATCATCCGCGCTGAAGGCGGTGCCGGGGCGGATACGATCACTATAGGATCAATGTCTGACCGAATCCCAGCAGCCTTGAGCGCCGTCGTCGATCTTGGCGCGGGTGATGGCGCCTCCGATCCGCTTGTTTTCACTGGCAGGATCGACGGCGTTGATGTCGAGAACTGGGAAGCAGGTGTGGACAATGCCGTAGACGTTGTCGATCCGAGCGCTTGGAGTGGAGTGGAGTGGAGTGGACGATGGTTCTGACACTACGTTCACAGCAGCGGGGGGGCAAGTTATCACTTTTGTCGGCGTGACGGGAGTACTACTCGGCGATTTCCTGATGTAACGGACATAGCTGGCGGTTCGCTTCCCGGCGCACCGTTGATTGTCCGCATTCCAATCTGAACGACTATTTCCGGAACGTCGTGAAACATGACCGGGCTATCAAGATAGAGGAAATTTCCAAAACGATCGAGGATATCGAAATCCGGTTTCATCTCCTCAGATGATGTATCAGCGATATTCTCAATCGGCATTGAAATCCCAAATTTCTACTAGCCAGCAAGATGGTGTGCTCAAGGCCCGCAATCGAGAGATGGCCAGCATCTGGACGAAAGGCGGTGGTAGCCGCAAAGCAGTCCTTAGTGCGGTTTGCAGCGAACGACCGCTTTCCGCCCAAAACTCCCAAACTGAAACACAGTTAGCGGGAGGGTTTGTCCGCTCATCTGACAAACCAATCAGAAATGATGATGCGTTCCAAGTCGCTGAAGGCGCGGTCCTTGTCGCAGGCGCGCGCGTGGCGACCTCAGGTATCAGCGTATTTTTCGACCAGGTCCCGCCAATTGAGCGCGTCTTCTGGGCTGGAGATAACGGTCTTTAGACCCGCCATAGAGGTTACGGGAACCAGCAACCGGTCCACGCCAGCGGCGGCGAGGTCTGGGATTGTATCTAGATCGTCCGGCAGGCCGGTGGTGATCTCGATAGCGTCAGGGTCACGGCCATGCTCTTCTGCGGTTTGCCTGACCAAAGCGATCATTTCCGGCGAAGCGTCGCGCGCCGGGAAGAAGCCATCGCCCAAGCGGCCGGCGCGGCAGGCGGCCGCCTTTGAATGACCGCCGACGATAATCGGCACTGCGCCGTTCTTAGGCTGCGGGCGGCAAATGGCACCGTCGAAGTTTATGAATTCACCGTGGAAGGTCGGCGAGTCTGCGCTCCATAGTTCACGCATCACAGCCACATACTCATCCGTCCTGCGGCCGCGATTATCGAACGGTACACCAATCGCTTCAAATTCTTCCCGCAACCAGCCAACGCCGATGCCTAATAACACCCGGCCATTGGACATATGGTCCAGCGTCGCGATCTGCTTGGCGGTGATGACGGGGCTATGCTGTGGCAGAATAAGAATGCCAGTGGCCAGCTTGATTTTCGTTGTGCAGGCGGCTGCATAAGCCATCCAGATCAACGGGTCCGGCAGGGGAATATCGTTCTGGCTGTTCGCCATTTTCCCATCAGCGGAATAGGGATATGAAGATTCATACCCGGTTGGAACGACGGTATGCTCCACCGTCCAGGCGGACTCAAACCCAGCTTCTTCGCCAGCTTCCAGGAGTTGAACGGCATTTGCCGGATCGACATACCGACCGGTGTTACAGTAGCGCAGTCCAAATTTCATGATCTGATCCTTGCTAGAATACGGGTTCGGCTAAATGACCGTCATGGGTGCTTTGCTAGGAACGTCAGCACAGCGTCATTGAAGATATCTGCCTCTTCAATGTTGATCAAATGGCCGGAACGCGGGACTTCGACATATGTAGCGTCTGCGATACGGTCCGCCATGGCGCGCCCGATCGTGGGCGGGGTCAGGCTATCATGCTCACCGAAAACCAGCAGCGTTGGGACAGTGATATTCTCCAGCTCCAATGCCTTATCATAGGCCGTCGTCTCCTGGATGGTTTTGACATAACTGTCCTTGTGCAGAGCTTCCATGCTGGCGACCAATTGGTTGTAGTGTTTTTCGTCTGCACCCGGCCCGATGAGAGTCTTGGCGACGATGGGGGCGATATCCTTTGGCTCCTTGCCATCCTCCACCAGCGGTTTCAGACGAAGCGCTACGAACCGGGCACGCTCTTCACTATTGAGTTTCTTGAAGCCGGAGAATGTGGCGACCAGCGCCAGCGTTTTTACGCGTTCTGGGTAATAGAGATAGAAGTCCTGGGCGATCCGCCCGCCCATGGATAGGCCGCAGATATGGGCTTTTTCTACACCAAAATGATCCAGCACTTTCAAGAGATCGCGGGAGAAAGCATTGAAATCCAGCGGGCCGTCATAATCGTCACTCAGGCCATAGCCGCGGGCGTCCCAGGCGACGGTGTGATAGTGGGGCGCGAAGGCTTCGACCTGCCGCGTCCAGTTGGTGCGATTGCCGCCAATACCGTGCATCAGAATCAGCAATTCGCCTTCGCCTGCGTGGTCAATGCCGATGGCGGGGTTGGAGAGGATGCGTTCGGTTTTGATCTGCGTCATGGCGCGGTTCCTTTAAGCAATGCGTTGTCGCGTGAAGCGGCGCGCCAACGGGTCGATGATGAGTTTCTCGCCAATCCAGAAAATTGCGACGATAGCGAAACAGGTTGCGAATACGGTGGTTGCATCGGCAAGGCCCTGGGCTTCCTGCAGCAGAAACCCTAACCCGCCTTGCGCGCCAAATAACTCCGCCACAAGTGCAATTTTCCATCCGACGCCGTAAGCGATGCGGAGTGCGGAGACAAAGTATGGCATCAAGAGCGGCAGGATGATTTTGAACAGAACCACCGTGCGGCGGCGGGTAAAGCTCCGCGCCATCTCGATGGTCTCAGCGTCGATTTCCTTCAGGCCTTCGGAGACATTCACCAAGCAGAATGGCGTGAGGATCATGACCATGATGAAGACGATGGTGCCATTCGATGGTCCAAACCAGATGATCGCCAGAATGGCCCAACCGACAGATGGAAAGGCGTTGAGCAAGGGCTTGATCCGCCCATGAACGATGATCTCTGTGATCGGCAGCCAGCGCGGTAGGAACGCCAATAGCGACCCCAGCGCCACTGCCATCAGGACCGCCAAGACAACGCGAACGGCGCTGGACGCCACATGCACGAAATATGTGGCGTCTGTGAACAGTTCCAAAATGCGGACGGCGACGGGCAGAGGCCCTGGCAGCACGAAGTCTGGCATGCCGAGCGACAGCACATGCCAACCCAGCAAGACCGCGATGATCAGCCCTTCGGCTATGCCGTGCGACGCGAGGTGACCGCGCAAGCGGCTGGAAGTATTTGCATCAGGCATGGGCGTGATGCCGGGACAGGCGGGATTGCAGGGGTTGGAAAATCAACCGTTCCGTCAGGAAAACGAATGTCACGATGATGACGATAACGCCGATCACCAGCGGCATGTCGAAGTCCTGGCGCGCAAGATTCAGGAGATAGCCCAGCCCTGCATCGCCGCCAAATAGCTCAGCCGTTAGTGCCACCTTCCAAGCGACGCCGAAACTGATGCGGATTGTTGCGAAAATGAATGGTGTTAGCGATGGCAATACAATCAAGCAGAAGCGCCGCCAGCGGGAGCGAGTAAAGCTTTCCGCCATTTCAATTCGCTCGCCATCCAGGTTTTCCAAGCCTTCGCGCATGTTGATGATGGCGAAGGGGATCAAAACCATGGAGATGACGAAGATGACCGTCATATCCGAAATGCCGAACCAGATAATGGCAAGAAAGGTCCAGCCGACGCCGGAAAATGAATTCAAAAATGGGCTGATCCGGCCATGCACTGCCAGTCTGAACAATCCGGCGTAATGCGCCAACGTGGCTAAGGCGCTGCCGATCACGAAGGAGATCGCAACGGCGACGGTGACATGCATGAACGAATACAGCATGTGGGATGCTTCATGGCTGTCCCGCAGTAATTCGATCAGCCGTTCGGCCACCAACCATGGCCCCGGCATGACATAGCTATCGACTGTCGCACTGAAGGCCGCCCACGCGCCCAAGCAAATCAGCACAAAGCCATGGCCCGCCAAACGCTGGTTGCGCCTGACGGACTTGGCTACGGACTGGGCGGATTTCAACGTGTGGGCGGACAAGGAACAGGGACCTGTCTCTTATACACATCTCCGAGCCCACGAGACCTCTCTACATCTCGT
>CAJXVF010000301.1 GCA_913060845.1 uncultured Alphaproteobacteria bacterium
GGACCACCCCATTCGAACGGACTGGCCGCCGTCAATGCATGCAGCGCTAATTGGCCGTAGAATGTGCGAGGATGGCGCGCAGCAGCACCCAGCCAACGGTTCGCACTTCTCGTATCGCCCAACGCCAAGTGAATACGCCCAGCCCAAAATGCGCCTGCAGCAGACGTCCACGAGGTAGCGCCCTCAGCCAGAGCGTTTGCCTCAAAATGCCGAACGGCGCGGTCAATCCATCCAGACCGATAAGCAGAGAGTGCAGCGACCCAGTGGGCTTGGCTGACAGCCTCGCCAGAGCGCTTGCCGGCGGCTGCCGCCATCCGATACGCAGTTTCATCCGCGCCGTCGACGAAATAGCCCATGGCGATGCGAGCAGCCAATGTATCCTGCTTGACGGTGGAAAGAACCCGGCGGGTATTGGCGCTGTTGAGCAGTTTGACTGCGCCCGCATTATCGCCCTTGCGGATGCGCTTGCGCACCGCCCGCGCAATCCGCTCCTGCTCACCGACAAACCGCATCGGCCGGGGCGGCGCTTCGCCAACCAAGGCCAGGATATGCTCTTCACCATAGACAGGGCGCTTTGGTTGCGCGGCCTTTTTTGGCTTGCGCTTCATCGCCAGGGAGAACGCCCGATAAGCTTCCGGGTGGTCGTTATACTTCTTCAGCCAAGTGCGCAGCTCACCAAATTTGGACTTGTATCCCGTTGGATGCAGATAGCGCTGAAACTGCACATGGCCCATCAGCAGCTTATTTTTGACTCGGCGGATAAGCTTATCTCCGGTTTTGAAATCACCGCGATCCTGGACTTCGAATATCTGCTTATAAAGCTTGGCGTCACTAGACCCCAGAATATCTAGGCGCGGTGCCGCAGACACGGGCGCAGCAGCGATCGTGAATAGAATACACGCAATGACAAGCAGTCGGACCATATGCGGACCATTTCGCCTTTAAGATTTCTAAACCACGTCCCCAAGACATACCTATGGGGCACCTAGCGCGAAATCTCAATCTGCCGCCTTGTCACGGGGGCAGGAAGGCCACCTTGAATACCTTTAGTCTAGCTTGATGCCGCCGTTCAACGGCACCTCTGGCTCTGGCTCTGGCTCCAGCACCAGCAGATCATCAGACTGACTAACCTCAAAAGCAGGTTCAACAACCGGCCCGGGCGTCAGTTTCTGCTTGTAGGCAAGGTCGCCATCAAGCGCTTTTGCTGTGGGGTCGGAGACCTTCGGCCCATGATCTGGCGCAGCGGCGTCACCATCATCATTCAGCAACCGATTAACACGTGCGCCCTTGTCTTCCGTATAGGCGTGGGCGGGCGCAACTGTCATTCCAACTGCTGCCAAACATAGAACTGCCGCGGCAGTTCTTGCTCTTGCTATACGCATGACGTTTCCTCCTACAGGTCCAAGTCGCCGTTGAGCGCACGTTGGGTCCCTGTGTCTTTCTGGGAAAGACTTCCGCCGACGGTGGCGCTTGGCGCTTGCTCAACAACGGTCAAGCTATCCAGGCGCAAAGATCCATCGCGGCGATTGAGGGCACGGCCCGGGCGGATCTGGCTACCGTCACGGCTGGCGCTGACGGACACTTGGCGCTTATTTGGATCACGGACCATGCTACCGCCCGCCTCACGGGTGAACGCGGCGGCATCGACAGCAGATAGCGCAGCCGTCATGCCCAAAATCGTTATGAATACGCGCTTCGCCATTGTCCGCTCCTAGCCGCAATACAGCGTAGAATTTACGCAAAACTACGGTTAAAGCCGAACGGGCAGCGGATTTACGCCTTTCTCGTGGCGCTCGGCTATTCCGGGGCGAGGGCTTTCAGAGCGTCTGAAATTCCGCTGAAATCACCAGCCTCAATCAGTGCATGATCGATAATGGGCTGTATGGCGACTTGGTCAGCGCCCGCGTCCAGATGTGCCTGAATGCGTGTGCGGATATCATCCTCAGCCCCCCAGGCGACCATGCCATCCATGAACCTGTCGGAGCCTTCGCCCGCAACATCATCCTCAGAATAGCCGGATCGCAGCCAGTTATTGCGGTAGTTGGGCAATGTCATATAGCGCGCAAGCTCCATCCGCGCGATACGGCGGGCTTCCGTTGGATCACTTATAAGAGCGACCTTCTGTTCGACGACAAGGCGTCGTTCCGGGCCAATTTTGGCGCGAGCATAGGCTGTATGTTCTGGGATGACGTTATAGGGCAACGCGCCTTGGGATAATTCGCCGGATAGTTTCAGCATCAACGGTCCAAGTGCGCCCAGCATGATCGGCAGGCTGGTTGATTTCCCAAGCTTGTGCTGGCCCGCATAAATCGCTTCCAAATACATGCGCATGGCCGGCAAAGGCTTCTCATACACATGCCCGCGTATGCCCTGCACTACTGGTGCATGGGATACGCCAAGCCCCAGTGTGAACCGTCCAGGAAACAGCTCATTCAAGGTGCGAACGCCATTCCCGGCAGACATCGGGTCCCGTGCATAGATATTCGCAATAGAGCTGCCGACATTGATCCGCTTTGTCCGATGCAGCAGCGCAGAGCCAAGGGCCATGCTCTCAGAAATCGCAGATTCTGGGTACCAGATCGTGTCGTAGCCGAGGGCTTCAGCTTCATTGGCGATCTTAAACGCATTCTCATATCCAAGGCGGTCTAACGACTGCCAAATACCAAGCTCTGCGGATTTCATGTGTGGTCACTCCTAAATGTTATTCAAGTCAGGCTGTCGCTTCGCCCAAGAACCAGTCTAGCGTTGCCGCGGTTTGGTCTGCTGGGAATACGTGCGCCCGGTCCGGTAATTCATGGAATTCGATCTGTGCGGACTTTGCCTGGAATGCAGCCGCAGCTGTCCGCGCCATGTCGATAGCATACATCCAATCCCGTCCGCCATGGGTCAGGCGGATTGGCAAGTCGGCAACGCGCGCCGGTGGAACGAATTCCAGCAGCATGGGATGGAAGCTGGCGGCGAAGGGTGCCAGATGCGTCGCAGGGGAGCCGTCCATCAAGCCCGAAACATAGGAGAATGTGCCGCCATCGCTCATCCCCGTTAGCAATACGCGGGAGCGGTCGAGCGGCTGGGCGATCTCTGTCTCAGCCAGGATGCGGTCAATATTTGGGCTATCCACATCATCGCTGCTGATCGCCCAGGTATCGCCAAGCGCAGTCGGTGCCAGCAGGACGCAGCCACGCGCGCGGGCCGCCTGTAACCAGGACCACAGAAATTCCGGCCCATTCCCACGACCGCCATGCAACGCGATGATAACAGGTGCAGCTACGGATGCGTCCAGGTATTCAGGGATATAGCGCGCATATCCGCCGTTTGGACCATCTGGCCCCGGTTGCTCCAATATCCCGCCCGATGGGTGCGGATTATCTGCCGCCGCATCCAATTGAGCAGTAAGCGCAGCATTCGCGCGCGCATCATCGCTCAAAAAATAGCTGCTGATCGGCGGCGACAATGCAGCCATCGGATAGAGTGCGCGTTCAGCCTCCAGCAATCCCTTAAAGCCGCGCCGAGCAAGGCGCAGGGCGTCAAAGCCTTCAATCTCCGCAGCAGCTTTCAATCCAGTGAATGCTTGAGCGACACCGGATGCCGCCGTCTCAACCCGCTCGCGGAAATCAGCGAGACCTTCGCCCTCCGGCCACTCAGCCGCGCGGAATGCCGGCAGCGCCTCCTCCAACGGTTCAGCCGTATGGCCAACCGCGTCGTGCAGCTGCGGCATCGTGAAGGGATCAACCCGCTGGCGGGCGAAACTCAACGCATCCATTGCATACAGCAATGGCAATACGGCGCCGGCAAGGGCTTCTAGAAAGGGATTCGGTGCATCATTCATGGCCCCAAGTTTGGCACGCCACGAAACGCTGCGAAACAGGGTAGTCGACGGCAACAACGCTTTCTGTAAGCTAATGCGTATATGAGAGAACGCACTAAATTCCTTGCCGCATTTTCAGTCCGCAGCTTCCGCTTCCAATGGCCGTCAGACCTACTGACATCCTGGGCATTGGAGATGGAGCTGCTGATTCTGAACTGGTACGTACTGCTGGAAACACAATCGGTTGTGCTGCTCAGCCTATTCGCGGGCCTGCAATATCTTGGATCCCTGATCGCCCCCGGCGTCGGCGCATTGGCGGACCGGGTTGGCCGCCGCCGTGTTCTCTGTGGCCTGCGTGCGACCTATGCCGCTTTGGCGCTCTTGATCATGACGCTAGATTTCACTGGCGCGATCGAGCCGATGTTCGTGTTCGCCATTGCCGCTTTTGCAGGGCTCGTGCGCCCGTCCGACCTCGTCATGCGGAACGCGCTGATCGGCGACACCATGCCTATGGCCCGCCTGACCAACGCAATGAGCCTTTCGCGGACAACCATGGATTCTGCCCGCACACTGGGGCCACTCGTCGGCGCAGGCTTACTCGTCAGCCTTGGCTTGGGCGTGGCATATGGTGTGGTGGCGCTGATGTATCTCTGTCTCTTATACACATCTCCGAGCCCACGAGACCTCTCTA
>CAJXVF010000302.1 GCA_913060845.1 uncultured Alphaproteobacteria bacterium
ATGTAGAGAGGTCTCGTGGGCTCGGAGATGTGTATAAGAGACAGACATTATCTGACGCAACAATAGTCTGGACGACAATAAACGCCGCCCGTATAACCGCACTCTCACATATGTAATCGATTCTGACAGGGGCTCCAATATGGTGCCGAAATTTGATGATGATCGGCATGTCGGCTTTCTCTCCGCTGACATTTCCCGCTTAATGCGGACGGAGTTCGACCGACAAGTTTCAGTCCTTGGCGTGACACGGGCACAATGGATGGTGCTGGCCCGGCTTGCGCGCCGCCCTGGCTGCTCCCAAACCGAACTTGCTGACATGATGGAAATGGAGCGCGCCACCGCAGGCCGCCTCGTTGATCGCCTAGAAGAAAACGGCCTTGTTCGCCGCGAACCGGACCCAACTGACAGGCGAGTCCGTCGGGTATTCCCAACGGATCTAGCAACCGGCCAGCAAGCCCAAATGCGCGCAGTCGCTGACGCCATTGTCGATGATGCATTGAGTGACTTGAACGCAGAACAACGAGAGACTTTGATGACATTGATGGAATCCGTGCGCGCGCGCCTCTCTAGCATTGTTACAGCCAGCGCCCCGGCAACGCTCGCAGCAACAGCAGCGGCGGAGTAACGGATATGGGGTTCAGAAGATTATCCCGAGGCGCACTGCGGTTTATTCTACTGCTCTGCCTACCTGCCATCGTCATCGGCGCTGCCGCTTATGTCTATTTGACTGGCGGCCGCTATGTCTCGACCGAAAACGCTTATGTCAAAGCTGACATCGTACAAATCAGCCCGGACCTTGATGGCCGCGTCACCGATGTTCTGGTGCGCGATCATGACAGGGTGGATGTAGGCGAAGTCCTGTTCCGACTTGACCCAGCGCCCTTCCGCATCGCCGTCGCTAAGGCTGAGGCTGATCTGGCAAAAGTCGCGACGACGTTCATGCATATGCGCGCTGAATTAGCCGAGGCGCAAACCGAAGTTGGCGAATTTCGTAGCCGGATTGGCTACTACAACAAGACCGTGAAACGCCAGCGGAACCTACTCAAACGAGGTGTGACCACACGGTCCACAGCAGACGCAGCTGAATTGGAGCTTTCCGTTGCCCGCGAACGCCTTCGCACTGCCAGGGCCAAGGTTCAACGGCTTGAGGCAGCGCTCAGCGGCAATCCCGACCTGCCGCTGCCGCAACGTGCACTTTATCGCGAACGCGCCGCAGTCCTTGAAGGTGCTAAGCTTGATCTAGCGCGCACCGTCATCCGTGCGCCAACGTCTGGCATCATCTCCAATATGCGCCTGCAGGTTGGCGAGCATCTTGAGACCGGCGATCCGGCCTTCAGCTTAATCGCAGATCGCACCCATTGGGTTATCGCTAATCTGAAGGAAACGGAACTCACCTATATTGAGCTTGGTCAACATGCGACCGTGACGCCGGATGCTTATCCGGACGTGAAGATCACCGCTGTTGTTGCAAGCATTAGCCCTGCGACCGGTGCAGAATTCGCAATTCTACCGCCCCAGAATGCAACGGGTAACTGGGTAAAAGTCGTGCAGCGACTTCCGGTCAGGCTGCGGCTTGAGCCCGGCCCTGGGCTGGACCTATTGCGTGCCGGTATGTCCGTCGAGGCGATCATTGATACAGAACGCCAGCGGGACTCACTTGTAGCGCTCAAGAGCAATTGGAGCGCTATCGCTGGCGAGAAGCCGGTCGATCAAGGCGTGATCATCACCCGCCCGAATTAGACCAATAGAGTGAGACGACGCGTCGCCCGTGCTGTAAAGCAGTGTCGGACTATATTGCGGCCATGAACAAACTCTTGAACATGTCCCGATTTAATGCAGCCGGCCTCATTGCAGCTATTGGACTGCTCATGCTGGGTGCAGCCCTAGCGTTTCAATATTGGGGCGGGCTGGAGCCGTGCAATCTTTGCATTGAGCAACGCAAGGCCTGGGCCGCAGCCGTGATTTTGGCCACATTTGCATTGTTTGCAGAAGGCAAAAGCCGGATTGCCGTTGCGCTGGCTTTGCTAGCGCTTGCCGGTGTCGCAGTGCTGATCGGCGCCGGTGTCGCAGCGTTTCATGTTGGCGTCGAGCAACAATGGTGGGCCGGAACAAAAGCATGCGGCGCTGGGTTCACTGGCTTCGGCCAGGGCGGCGTCGCAGATCTGCGTGAGCAATTACTGAACCGCCCCATGGTGCGCTGCGATCAGGTCGCTTGGTCGATGCTCGGTATTTCGATGGCAGGCTGGAACGGCCTCGTCGCTCTCGCCGCGGGCATTGGTGCGCTCTATGTCGTTGTTAGAGATACCCTAAATATCCGCCAGGGACGCGCCAGTTCGATATGAGCGAAGACAAACCAAATGCCCATGAACGCCTGCCGGGCGATCCCAGCCCTGAAGAAATGGTTGAACGCTTTGTGCGCGTTGATCATGCCGGTGAATACGGTGCCAAGCGCATCTATGCCGGCCAGCTTTCCGTATTGGGCGAAGGCGAACACGGCCCGATCCTGCGCCATATGGCGGAGCAAGAAGAAAAGCACCTCAAGTATTTCGAGAACGCGATTGGCGACCGTGGCGTCCGCCCGACAGCGTTATTGCCCGTGTGGCATGCGGCTGGATTCGCATTAGGTGCTGCAACAGCGTTAATGGGTCCACGCGCTGCGATGGCCTGCACGGTCGCAGTCGAAGAAGCGATTGATGAGCATTATCAAAGCCAACTGGATGCGCTCGGCCCTGAAGAAGCTCCACTAAAAGAGGCCATTGAAGAATTCCGCGCTGAGGAATTAGAGCATCGCGATATCGGCCTTGAAAGAGAGGCGGAGTTAGCGCCAGGTTATGATATACTCACCCACGTTATCAAGCGTGGTTCGAAGTTAGCCATTTGGTTGTCTGAGCGCGTTTAGGAGTCCGGCCATGCGCACGGAAGACCCTGTCACGATCCGCCGGGAAGATTACGCGCTGCCATCCTACGCCATCACATCGGTTAAGCTGACTTTTGATCTTGATCCATCTGCCACCAAAGTAACGGCGGAGATTGGGCTTGAACGCTGGTCCGGATCGCAAGGCGGGGCACTTATCCTCAACGGTGAGGACCTCAAACTGACCTCCATCACCATTGACGGAGAGCAACTGCAATCAGCCAGTTACGCCATTAACCCAGAAACATTAACCATATTCGCGCCGCCCAGCACGCCGTTCACACTTCAAACTGAAGTTGAGATTAATCCGGCGAAAAACACACGCCTTGAAGGTCTCTATCTGTCTGACGGCATCTACTGCACCCAGTGCGAGGCTGAAGGTTTCCGCCGCATCACCTATTTCCTCGACCGCCCCGATGTGATGACCACATATGACGTCGAAATCCGAGGCGATGCAGCGGTCCTGCCAACGCTCCTCTCCAACGGTGATTTGGTCGATGAAGGTCAGTTGGATGATGGCCGCCACTTCGCCCGCTGGCGCGACCCATGGAATAAGCCTTGCTATCTCTTCGCGCTTGTTGCCGGTGATCTTGGCAAGCTATCGGATACCTTTACGACGAAGTCCGGTAAGACCGTCGATCTCCATATTTGGACTGATCCCGGCCAAGAACATAAAGCTGCCTATGCGATGGATGCGCTTAAACGCTCATTTGCCTGGGATGAGCGCGTGTATGCCCTGGAATATGACCTTGGGCAGTTCAATATCGTCGCCATTTCCGCCTTCAATATGGGCGCTATGGAAAATAAGAGCCTCAATGTCTTCAACGCGAAGTACATTCTGGCCGAGCCTGATACCGCGACAGACGCAGACTATGCCTTCATCGAAAGCGTCGTCGCACACGAATATTTCCATAACTGGACCGGCAATCGCGTTACCTGCCGGGACTGGTTCCAGCTTTCGCTAAAAGAAGGCTTGACGGTTTTCCGGGACCAACAATTCTCCGCTGATGAACGCTCCGCGGCCGTGCAGCGCATCAATGATGTGAAGCGCCTGCGCGCACGCCAATTCCCAGAAGATGCTGGCCCCCTTGCCCACGCAATTCGCCCTGATTCCTACATAGAAATCAATAACTTCTACACCGCGACCATCTATGAAAAGGGCGCTGAAGTTATTGGCATGATGCACACGCTGCTCGGGTCAGATGCCTATTACAAAGGGATCGACCTCTACTTTGACCGTCACGATGGCACGGCAGCGACTTGTGATGATTTTGTGAACGCGATGGATAGCGCTAGCGGCCATGATTTGACGTCGTTCCGGCGCTGGTATTCCCAAGCGGGCACGCCGGTCGTGTCAGTCGATGAAGCATTTGCTGGCGACACGCTGACACTCACCTTGCATCAACAAACCCCGGTCGTGACCAAACAGGCCTCTCCCATGCCGCTGACCATGCCGATCCGGCTTGGTCTGATTGGGCCTGATGGGAATGACATAGCGTCTGAATTGCTGATCTTGAAGGCTGTCTCTTATACACATCTCCGAGCCCACGAGACCTCTCTACATCTCG
>CAJXVF010000303.1 GCA_913060845.1 uncultured Alphaproteobacteria bacterium
GGCAGCGTCAGATGTGTATAAGAGACAGACTAGGTCAGGTAAGCCGATTGATCACGTTTGTCGTCTGCTTGCGACGGCGGGCGTGTCTTTGCCGACATTCTTTACAGGATTAGCGCTGCTCTTCATCTTTTACTATCTGCTCGGTTGGGCGCCGGCACCCGTCGGCAGGTTGGACTTTATCTATCTGCCGCCAGACCCAGTAACCGGATTCTACATCATCGACGCATTAATCGCTGGCGATGGCGCGAAGGCCTATGCAGCACTTCAACAATTGATGTTGCCCATGATTACGCTGGCGCTCTTTACCCTAGCGCCGATAACGCGGATGACACGCGGTGCCATGTTGCAGGCGCTCGGCAGTGATTTCATCCGCACGGCTAAGGCCGCAGGCCTATCGCGTGATGTCTTGGTTGGCCGCTATGCGTTTCAGAACGCGATGCTGCCAGTTGTGACGACGTTGGGTATGGTATTTTCATTCACGCTTGGCGCTAATGTTCTTGTTGAAAAGGTCTTCGCATGGCCGGGCATTGGTTCGTTTGCGGTCGAGGCGTTGGTGGTTTCGGATTATGCTGCGGTGCAGGGCTTCGTGCTTTCCATGGCTATTTTATTCGTTGTTCTAAATCTCGGAATCGACATTCTCTACACGCTGATTGACCCGAGGATCACGATCAATGGCTGACCCGGCGTCTGCAGTTTCGACGGAAGCAAACGCGCCCGTTCAGCCCGGTAATGCCGGCTTTCTACGAAGGTCTTTCTATGTCCTCTCGTCTAATCCGGTTAGTTTCATAGCGCTTGGCGCTTTCGGTCTGATTATTCTAGCTGGGATATTTGGACCATCGCTGGCACCTTATGACCCGTTGTTCACCAATGCGTCGCGCGCGCTGCAAGCGCCTTCTGCCGACCATTGGTTCGGGACAGACCAATTGGGCCGTGATGTATTCAGCCGGGTGCTTGTTGCGACGCGGTTAGACCTACTAATTTCAGTTATAGCGGTCGCGCTTTCATTCGTTGTAGGCGCAGCGATTGGCACGTCAGCTGGGTATTATGGCGGCTGGATCGACCGCATCTCCAGCCGCCTGATCGATACGATCATGGCCTTTCCACTATTCGTCTTGGCCATGGGCATCGTCGCAGCGTTGGGCAATTCGATTGAAAATATCATCTACGCGACAGCCATCATCAATGTACCGTTTTATGCGCGTGTGGCGCGCGCCGAAGCCAATATTCGAAGGAATGCGGGCTTTATTCAGGCAGCCAAATTGGGCGGCAGTGGCGGCATACGCATAATCGCCATGCAGCTTTTCCCGAACGCGCTCCCGCCGATGATGGTGCAGGCTTCGCTAAACTTGGGCTGGGCGATACTGAATGCCGCCGGGCTCTCGTTCATCGGCCTCGGCGTTCAACCGCCGACGCCAGAATGGGGCATCATGGTGGCGGAGGGTGCAAACTTCATTGTTTCTGGCGAATGGTGGCTGGCGCTCTTCCCAGGCGCCGCGCTGATGGTCACTGTCTTCACGTTTAATCTTATGGGCGACGCACTTCGCGATATTGTCGACCCGCGGAAGCGCACATGAGCGCCCCCAAGGTTCGTAGACTGATCAATGTTGACGGGTTAACCGTTGAGTTCGCGACGCGCGACGGCTTTGTGATGGCAGTTAAAGATGTGTCTTTCAAGCTGGACGCTGGCGAAACGCTTGGAATCGTCGGTGAATCCGGGTCGGGTAAATCAGTGACATCCTACGCGCTCATGCGCATTCTGGATAACAATGGCCGGATCGAGAAAGGTGACATAGCCTATACTGGCATTGACTTAGTAACCGCGGACGAACGGGCGATGCGCGATATTCGCGGCCGTGAAATCTCTATGATTTTCCAGAACCCTCGCAGCGCTTTGAATCCCATCCGCAAGGTTGGTAAACAGATCGCAGACGTGCTGCGGCAGCATGGCGTTGCAGCAGGCGCTGCGGCAAATATAATGGCGATAGAATTCCTCGATACGGTGCGCATTCGGGAGCCGGAAAAGTGTTTCCATGCCTACCCCCATGAATTGTCAGGCGGCATGTGCCAACGGGTCGTCATAGCGCTCGCGTTGGCCTGCGAGCCGCGTGTTTTGATTGCGGATGAACCAACGACAGGGCTGGACGTCACCACCCAGAAAACCATTCTGGATTTGGTGCGAGACCTAACGGCGGCGCGCGGCATGTCCATGGTGCTGATCACCCATGACCTGGGTTTGGCGGCTGAATATTGCGACCGCCTTATCGTCATGAAGTCTGGTGTTGTGGTTGAGGCGGCTTCCGCCAAGCAGCTATTTAGGAACCCGGCGCATCCTTATACCCAGGCGCTGATCCGCGCGACGCCCCGCCGTGAGGCGAACCTTCGCAGTTTGTTGCCCGCCGATGATGTTCGGCGGGATGCGCCAGCGCCGGCCCCAGAGGTGCCGGGCGCGGATGAAGCGCCGCTTATTTCAGTTTCCGGACTAACAAAATCTTTTGTGCCGACCCCTAGCAGTTTGCCATTCTTCAAGAAGAGAAGCCTTGATGATGCGCCGCCGCCTGCGGTGGACCAGATCAGCTTTGACATATGGCGTGGCGAAAGCGTCGGCCTCGTTGGCGAGTCTGGTTGCGGAAAATCGACGACCTCGTTGTTGTTGATGCGGCTGCTCGACCCCACCGCCGGCAAGATTATCTTCGAAGGTGAGAACATTGCCCTAACCCCATCGGCGAAGTTTCCACGGTCGCCACACCGCCCTAAACTTCAAATGGTCTTCCAAGACCCGACGGATTGCCTGAACCCGCGTTTCACGGCCAAGCAATGCATCGCGGACCCTATTGCTCGGCTGAGCGGCATATCAGGCCGTAAAGCGATTGGAAAACGGGTTGAGGAATTGGCAGATAATGTGCGTCTACCGCGCGCATTGCTTGACCGCTTTCCTCATCAGCTATCAGGCGGCCAGAAGGCGCGTGTCGGTATCGCGCGGGCAATTGCACTGAACCCAAGTTTTCTTGTGCTGGACGAGCCAACGGCTGCGCTTGACGTATCTGTTCAAGCCGTCGTGTTGAACCTGTTGGCGGACCTTCGGCAAGAGCTCAAGCTGACTTATTTGTTTGTCTCCCATGACCTCACGGTTGTCCGTCTGCTATGCAATAGGGTTATTGTCATGCGCGCCGGGAAGATCGAAGAGACTGGGGAAACAGAAGCGCTGATGAATAATCCGAAGTCGCCCTATACGGCAGGCCTGCTCGCCGCATCGCCGGTGCCGCCAGCTGCGCTTATCTAAAAAATTTAACGCTCATCGTCGGCGTGATCTCAGCCCAGCGCTATGGATTTTATATAATTGCGCCATCCGCCATAGCGGGTGATGTCTTCGGCACCGGCGAGCCCGGCCTGCTCACAAAGAAACCCTTTGACCTCTTGGCCATCGCTTAGGGTGATGGTCCCGATGCCAAGCGGCTGCGGGATGTCTTTCATGAATGCGCCGAAACTGGCGGCAGGCATGGACCAGACCTCTACGGCAATGGCTGCGCCGTCCACGTTCTGGCGCACCATGCCTGGACGGGCAGGCGGTCCGCCAGCGAGGGCATAAAGGCGGTATTCAGGCGCTGTTTCACCTGCAAACAATAAGTGCCCGCCGCGCTCCAAGATTTGATGGTTCAGTGGCAGACCCTGCATGTGCGCGCCGACCAATGCGACAGATATATCGTTTGCGCCGACATGGGCGCTTGGCGTAATTTTGGCTGTAATTTGCTGATTTTGGGCAGTTGCGCCAAGCTTTGGCCCTTCAGAGCGATGTAAAAGGTCTGCCGCTGATGCGATCAAGCCGTCTTTGCCCCACGGGGCGAGGAACGTGATGCTGCCGGGCCGGCCATCAGGCCGTGGTGCCGTAGGCACTGCAATGCCGCACATATCCAGCAAGTTCACAAAATTTGTATAAGTCCCAAGTCGAGTGTTAGGTCCAACCGGGTCGGCAATCAGATCATCGACCGTGTAGAATGTTGGAATGCTCGGCACGCAGAGCATATCGACGTTGTCAATCATCGGTGCAGTTTGACGGCGAAGGTCAGCCAGCCGGTACACGGCGTCAAAGGTATCAGCCGCCGTGAAATTCCGTGCGCCCTCGACGATACCGCGGGTTACGGGGTGTAAGCTTGATGGCGTTGTTTCAATAACGTCGCGGATTGCAGCATAGCGTTCGGCGACCCATGGGCCATGATAGAGCAACGCCGCGACTTCATAGAGCGGCTCGAAGTCCAGCTCGACGATGGTTGCGCCAAGCTGCTCCAGCCGTTGCAGAGTTTGCGCATAGGATTGCGCTTGGGCCTCGTCGCCAAAAAAGATGCGTGAGGCGGCATCTGGTACGCCGACGCTAAAGGCCATCGGTAGTGCAGACATCGAAAGCGCGCCGATAGGGCGTGAATAAGCATCGGCTGCATCATAGCCTGCCATCTGTCTCTTATACACATCTGACGCTGCC
>CAJXVF010000304.1 GCA_913060845.1 uncultured Alphaproteobacteria bacterium
ATCTACACCTCTCTATTCGTCGGCAGCGTCAGATGTGTATAAGAGACAGCCCTAAGCCCGCGTGCACTGGAAGCCTACAAGAGCGCTATGGTTCCGCGGTCCTATTGGGATTGGGGGCCAATGCTGTCGATGAACGAAAGCGGCTATTTCCCCTATACGCCATCCACCAATCTGCTGTTCGGGCTGAAAGAAGCCATCGACATGCTGATGGAAGAAGGGCTGGACAATGTATTCGCCCGCCACTTCCGCCTTGGCGAAGCGACCCGCCATGCAGCGCAAGCCTGGGGCCTGGACGTCCAGTGCGAGAACCCTGGCGAGCGGTCTAACGTGCTGACGGCCATTCGCCTGCCAGATGGTCATGATGCGGATGCGCTCCGCGCGGTCATCCTGAAGCAGTTTGATGTGTCGCTGGGTAACGGCTTGGGCAAAGTCAAAGGCAAGGTTTTCCGCATTGGCCATCTTGGCGATTTCAATGACCCGATGCTGCTGGGAACCCTTGGCGCGGTAGAGGCTGGCTTGAAGCTTGCTGGCGTGCCGCACCAGTCTGGCGGCGTCGATGCTGCCATGCGCTATCTGGCCGATACACCGAAGTAGCTTGCAGAGATCGAGGCGAGGCGGCACTCTCCCAGACATCCCGTTCGGAGAGCGCCGATGCCTGATACGACCCCCGCGAACATCGAAATCCGCCACAGCACCTGCCCGCATGATTGCCCATCGTCCTGCGCGTTGGAAGTAGAGCGGCTGGATGCGAATACGATTGGCCGGGTGCGTGGCGCGTCGGCGAACACGTATACGGATGGCGTGATCTGCGCCAAGGTCGCGCGCTATGCCGAGCGCGCTCACCACCCGGATCGCCTGATGCATCCATTGATGCGGACGGGGCCGAAGGGTTCCAAAGAGTTCAAGCGAGTAAGCTGGGATGAAGCGCTTGATGTCATCGCCAAGCGCTTCCTGGAGATTGAAAAGACCAGTGGGCCGGAAGCGATTTGGCCGTATTTCTATGCAGGCACCATGGGCATGGTCATGCGGGATGGGATCAACCGCCTCCGCCACGTTAAAGGGTATTCCGGCCAGCATTCCACTGTATGCACGACCCTGGCGTTCACCGGCTTTATCGCTGGTACCGGGGCACTTCGGGGTGTGGACCCACGTGAGATGGCGGATAGTGATCTGGTGGTGATCTGGGGCACGAACCCGGTCAACACCCAGGTCAATGTGATGACCCACGCGATCAAGGCCCGGAAGAACCGGGGCGCAAAAATCGCTGTGGTGGACGTATATGAAACGGGTGCTGCCAAGCAAGCGGATATCTTCGTGCGCGTGAACCCGGGCACGGACGCAGCGCTCGCCTGCGCCGTCATGCATATTCTGTTTCGGGATGGCCATGCGGACTGGGATTACCTGAACCAATACACCGACGCGCCGGAAGAACTTGAAGCGCACTTGAAATCCCGCACACCGGAATGGGCCAGCAAAATCTGCGGCACGCCTGTTAAAGTTATTGAGGCATTCGCGGAAGCCATTGGCGAGACGGAGCGCACGTTCTTCCGCTTGGGCTACGGCTTTACCCGCCAGCGCAATGGTGCAGTTGCGATGCACGCTGCCAGCTGCATTCCCGCCGTTACAGGTGCCTGGAAGCACAAGGGCGGTGGTGCGTTCCATAATAACGGTGCGATCTATGGCTGGAACAAAACCATCATCGAAGGCCAGGATGTGCGGGACCCCGATGTCCGCCTGCTCGACCAGGCCCGCATTGGTGAGGTGCTGACAGGTGGTGCAGATGCGCTGAAAAGTGGCGGGCCAATCAAAGGGATATTTATCCAGAATACCAACCCGATGATGATCGCGCCCGATCACACCAAGGTCCGCCAGGGTTTTGAGCGGGATGACCTGTTCACCGTCGTGCATGAGCAATTCATGACCGAAACCGCCCAAATGGCGGATATCGTGCTGCCCGCGACCATGTTCACAGAACATGATGATTTCTATCAGGGCGGCGGGCATCAGCACATCATGCACGGCCTCAAAGTGGTTGAGCCGCCGGGCGAATGCCGCTCCAACCATGAGGTGATTTGTGCGCTGGCGGAACGGCTGGGTGCCAAACACCAAGGCTTCACCATGAGCCCGCGCGAGTTGATCGACGCCACGCTGAAAGCCTCCAACCGCCCCGGCCTCGATAAGCTGGAGGAAGAAAACTGGTTCGATGTTCAGCCACCATTTGAGAAGGCGCATTATATCGGCGGATTTGCCCATAGCGATGGCAAGTTCCACTTTAAGGCCGATTGGTCTGAACCCGCGCCCAAGGGCTTTGGCGGTTATGAACCAGCCGACATGCCGACATTGCCGGACCATTGGGCCGTTATCGATGCCGCGACGGAGGCGAAACCGTTCCGCATGGCAACCAGCCCAGCGCGGAGCTTCCTGAACTCCACCTTCACCGAAACCAAATCCTCCCAACAACGCGAAGGTCGCCCGACTGTGCAAATGCGGACGGAAGATGCTGGGAAGCTTGGGCTGAGTGACGGCCAGCGTGTGCGGATCGGCAATGATTTGGGTGAAACCATCCTGCATCTGGCGATTAGCGATACGACGAATGCGGGCGTGGTCATTGTGGAATCTATCTGGCCGAATGCGGCTTTTGAAACCGGGATTGGCATCAATGTGCTGACATCGGCAGAACCCGGCAGCCCCGTCGGCGGCTCGGTTTATCACGACACGGCAGTTTGGATTAAGGCGGCATAGGCCCATGACCAATCCGGCCCCCTTCCAAATCCACGCCAGCGACAGCCAGCTGGAATACCTGAAAGCCCGGCTGGAAAACGCCCGCTGGCCGGAGCAAGAAACGGTCAGCGATTGGTCCCAAGGCACACCCTTGGCCTATATGCAGGAGATTTCAGCCTATTGGGTGCGGGATTATGATTGGCGCACCCGCGAAGCCAAGCTGAACACGCTGGACCAATTCCGGGGGGAGGCTGATGGCTTCGGCCTGCACTTCGTCCATATGCGCTCCCCGCTCCCCCAGGCCAAGCCGCTTTTGTTGAGCCATGGTTGGCCGGGATCGATTCTGGAGTTCGCGAAGGCCATTCCCATGCTGCTCGACCCGCCAGCCTATGGCGGTGATGCGGCGGATGCGTTTCATGTGGTGGCACCCTCCCTGCCGGGATTCGGATTTTCCGATAAACCAAGAGAGACAGGCTACGGCGTCCAGAAGATCGCGACACTGTTTGATCGGCTGATGCGAGACCTTGGCTATGACCGCTATTTCGCCCAGGGCGGCGATTGGGGGTCTATGATCACGACGATGATTGGCGCGCAGAACTTGGGTGCCTGTCAGGCGATCCACGTGAACATGCCGATTGGCCGCCCAACGGCGGAGGAGACGGCCAACCCCACTGCCGCGGACAAAGCCGGGATCGCCGCCCTCAAAGCCTATAATGATTGGGACATGGGCTATTCCAAGCAGCAAAGCACGCGGCCCCAAAGTGTGTGATACGGGCTGGTAGATTCCCCCGTTGGCCAGGCCGCATGGATCATAGAGAAGTTCTGGCGCTGGACTGATTGCAATGGCCACCCCAAAAATGCCCTCAGCCGGGATGAGATGCTGGACAACATCATGCTCTACTGGCTGCCGGAAACTGCGGCGTCCTCGGCCCGGCTTTACTGGGAAAGCTTCGGCAAGCCCATCCTGAAGGAAACTGGCCCCGCCACCCTGCCCGCTGGCTGCAGCCTCTTCCCCAAAGAAATCTTCCGCCCACCCCGCCCCTGGGCTGAGCGCACCTACACCAACATCATCCACTAGAATGAGCTAGATAAGGGCGGCCACTTCGCAGCCTTCGAACAGCCGAAAACATTCGTGGATGAGGTGAGGGCGTGTTTTAGGCTGTTGCGGTGATCGAGCTGTTCTTTTTCGGCTATTGCCTCTCTCTCCTGTGATTCCCCTCTACGTGTTGGCCGGTTCAAAAAGGGCGCTCACAATGCTTAATGAGAAGCATTAACGCTAGTTCTTGGAGGTCGGTATTATCAAGGTGCGCGTTGTTAAATTAATTTAATTCAACATCAAAAAGTACATGTGGATTATTAATTGGTCCGGTGATAACTCTCCATTTTGTGAAAAAATGATCTAGATGAACCCCGATCTCCGGTAAGTTATTTAGAATCATTGCGTCAACTTGAATACCGAAATGAGTATTGTTTTCAACTCGAGCATGCAGCCCGCCGCCCCTCCGAACGACTGATCCAATTTTGTGTCGTGTATTTCTCGTATCACTGCAACAAAGAGGGTCTACTTCGATGCGGATGTTCTGGACTATCAATCCTGGGTAGGCAGTTATCTGATGAGCTGGCGCGCCCCAAGACCCAGCGCCGACAGCTTTAATGAAGGGGCTGGCCTAGATAGCTAAGAAAGGCTATGCAGGTCATATGGTTAGGATGCGT
>CAJXVF010000305.1 GCA_913060845.1 uncultured Alphaproteobacteria bacterium
ACCTCTCTATTCGTCGGCAGCGTCAGATGTGTATAAGAGACAGAGGCAGCACACAGCAGTCCGGTCACCATCCAGGTGATCCTTGCCCGTTGGCAGCGTGATCTCGCTGCAAAGGTTGGACATCTTGACCGACAACCCAGCGAGGCGGTGATGCTCCGGTGCCTGACGGTTCACAGTGTCAGAGAAAATCAGGTAGGGCTCACCAGTTTCGATCCGCGCCGTCAGCAAACGGATCCAGATGGAACGAGCGGACACGCGGCGGAGTACGGCACCGTCTTTCGGGCTCAACAGGCCCCATTCCTCATCATTCTCTACAGCGCGCATGAACGCGTCAGAGACCACGACACCATGATGCAGATTAAGCGCCTTGCGGTTTGGGTCCCCGCCGGTCGGGCGGCGAAGCTCAATGAATTCTTCGATTTCCGGGTGGTGAACCGGCAAATACACCGCCGCAGACCCACGCCTGAGGCTGCCTTGGCTGATCGCAAGTGTGAGACTATCCATCACGCGGATGAAAGGCACCACGCCGGACGTCTTGCCGTTAATCCCGACCTTCTCACCGATAGAGCGCAGATTGCCCCAATAGCTGCCAATCCCGCCGCCGCGCGCCGCCAGCCATACATTCTCATTCCAGAGGTTGACGATGCCATCCAGACTGTCGCCCGCTTCATTCAAGAAGCAGGAAATCGGCAGGCCACGCTTTGAGCCGCCATTAGACAGCACAGGCGTTGCCGGCATGAACCAAAGCTTCGAGATATAATCATACAGCCGCTGGGCGTGGGCCGTATCATCCGCGAAATGTCCGGCGACGCGGGCGAACAGGTCTTGGAACGATTCGCCCTCAAGCAAATACCGATCAGCCATGGTCGCCTTGCCGAATGCTGTCAGTTTTGCATCGCGAGCCCGGTCCATGTGGACGGTAACGCCGCGGCCATTCTGATACACATCCCGGCCGACTTCACCGCCGAGCGCGTGGCCAAGCAGAGTCGATTCTTCAATATCCAGCGCCTTATCCAGAGCCGCAGTGGCCCCATCATCCGCAGAAATCCGCCCCGCACCGTCCATATCGCCAACTCCATCCACAGCCTGGGGACAATTCCACCCCCACAACCCGCTATATATAGGGATCACCCAATACTTATGCACCATATATGGCGTGACATTAGACGTCTAGCGCTACTATGCGCATTGAGTGAGAAGCATACCATCCGGACTCGCCAATCGCGAACATTACACGAACACAATCGACTTTAACAGTCACAAATTCTAAATAACATCAACTAAGTCAAACACCATCCAAAAAAAATTACGTAAGCTGACTAGCATTTTGACCAAAATCTTGCGTAGGCAAAGTTCCCCTGATAAATTTTTAATGCGTGCGTTGCGAACGTCTAAAAGGCCTTTTTACGATGCAAAACTTCTATCAAAAAGCGGGCATTGCCCTCATTCTCGCGCTCGCCCTCACGGGCTGCAAAACACGTAGTGTTGCTATTCAGCCAGTATCCGAAGCGCAGTCTTTATACCCAGTGGTAGACCCGATCATAACGCCAACAACGGCACAGGTCGGATTTGAGAAATTTAAGGCAGAGGTCAAAATGTCCGGCCTTGGAGAAGGCGGCTGTAACCTGGAATTTGATCAGGGGCTCACTTTCACAAAAAATAACAAGTCGGCATCAATCGCTGCCCTAAAAAATGTCTTTTCAAGCTTGAGTGTCTTGGACGAGAATTCTTCTCAATCCGCTCTAGCAAAGACCCAGCCATTTGTGCGCCTAACGGCAGTCCAGTCATCCACGTTGATTAATGCAGACAGTGACTTTTCAAGCAAATTCAATGGCGTGACTGACGTCATCATGAAGCTTGAAATTATCAGTAAAGACCATCCTTTAGTAGAGAAAGAAATTTCAGGCCAGCACAAATGCTCGAGAAATATCGGGTCCGATAATGTCGCCGCGTCATTATTTATAGGCGGGATACTTGGCGGGATGGCTCTTCAAGAAAAGTGTTCAATTTGGCAAAACTGGATACAAGAATCGATAGGTTCCGCCTATAGATCAGCTTTGGATGAAACAAAAAGATATTTGATAGAATCTCAAGGAATCATCGAGAAAAAAATTGCCACCTAATCACAGGCCGCACATCGATCCATGTGAAGGTAACAAACCACAGCGCCGGTATATGTTGCGAAGATTTGGAAATATTCACCTCGATTGCTTGGTTGGTCTCTCATCACACTAATATTTCGACTGACCACCATCTGTCTCGCCCATCAACATTCACTCTAATTAAGCCGCCCTTCCCTTCCACTACATTCTCGTGGCTAAATTCTCTCGAACAAATGGAGGGGAAGCGTCATGACATTATCGAGCGTGAGTGAGTTCGATACGGATACGCCTAAGTTTCTGCGCGGCAAATACGCGATCTGTGGGGTGGGGGAAACGACCTACCGGCGTGGATCTGAGGAGAGCACCCGCAATCTCGCGACCTGGGCGATCAAGAACGCCATGGATGATGCGGGCATCGGTGCCGATGAAATTGATGGGATGCTTTCGTATTCAGGCAATGACTCGGTGCATGCCCCCTGGGTGGCGGGTGACCTTGGCATCCGGCTGAACTTTTATATGGATGTGCATGGCGGTGGGTCTTCCATCGAAGCGCTGATCGGCATCGCCGTTGGCGTGATTGAAGCCGGGATGTGCAAGACGGTTGCCATCTACCGTGCCATGAACGGTTTCAGCCAAGTGCGGATTGGCGGCACGGGCGCGCGGTCTGCCGTGCCGATCAATGGCGATCAAATCCATCACCGGGCGTATGGCTGGCAGTCTGCGGGGCAGATGTTTGCGCCCTCATTCCTGCGCCATATGTATGATTACGGCACGACGCCAGAGCAAGTGGCCCATGTGAAGGCAGCGCATTCCAAGCATGCGTCCAACAACCCGAAAGCCTATTACAAACAGCGCGTGACGGTGGATGACGTGGTCAATTCCCGCATCATCTGCAAACCGCTGCATCTGCTGGATTGCTGTGTGGAGACCGATAACGCCACCTGCATCATCGTCACCCGACTCGACCGGGCGCGGGATATGAAGCAACCGCCTGCCGTGATCCAGTCTGTCGTTGGCCGCTGCTGTAAGCCTCGCTCTGATATGCACTATCAGTACGGCCCAATCTCCACAGTCGCGGGCCATTACGCCAAGGACCTGCTCTGGCCAAACGCTGGTGTCGGGCCGGAGGACATAGACGTAACGGGTGCGTATGACGCCTTCACCTTCACCGCCATGCTGCAGTTGGAAGATTATGGCTTCTGCAAGAAGGGCGAAGGTGGGGATTATGTCTCGTCCGGCATTATTGAGCTTGGCGGGGCCAGACCGAACAACACATCCGGTGGGCATCTCTGTGAGGGCTATACCCACGGCATGAACATGGTGATCGAGAACACCCGCCAGCTGCGCGGTGAGGTCGATGACAGCTGCCCCATTGGCCCAGATGGCAAACGCCAACACACCCACGATTACCGCGAAGGCGGGTGCCGACAGGTCAAAGATGCCGAAATCACCGCCAATCTTGGCTGGGCCATGCCGGGCACGGGCTCGGCAATGGTCATGGCCAAAGACACACGCTGATAGGGGGATAGAACAATGCCAATCGTCGGCGACTACATGAGCATGGCCCTCACCATCGATGATGTCGATAAGGAAAACCGGGAATTCTTCGGCTACTGCGACAAGGGCGAATTCCGCCTGCAGCGCGGCAAAGAATCCGGCCTGCTGCGCTACCCGCCAACCACCGCCTGCCCTTGGACCACAGACCGCGACTACGACTGGGTCGCGGTTGAAGGCAAAGGCACGGTGCATTCCTACGCAGAAGTCCACCACGCCATTCAACCGGCGTTTAAGGGGCACACGCCCTATATGATGCTGCTGGTTGACCTAGACACGCAAAAGGGCGCGCCGTCTGAACACGAAGCACTGCGTGTCGCGGGAAATCTATTGACGGCCGATGGCGAATTTGCGCCACCAGAGATAATCAAATCCGTCGGCATCGGCACCCGTGTCCGCATGGTCTTCAAGCACGTGACGGACGGCTTCAGCCTGCCGCAGTGGGTGATCGACGAAGGTGCTGAGCAACCAGCGGAGCCGTGGCGCTATCCGCAGGAATAGGTGCGAGGCGCTAACGCGGACGTGAACGAACATTAACGTCTGTTAACTAAGAACTGGCGGCTTCTGGCCGTAGTCTCCTCCCTGTAATTCCGCCGGGGGAGATGATGTGATGAAGAAGCAACGTAAACGGGCAAAGGCCGCCAGCAGCCAGGCCACACCAAAGCGCCAGGCGTCTGCAACGGACTCCAAAGCAAGCGTTAGCCGCAGGGGCTTGCTTGTTAAGAGTCTGATTCAAAAGTCCATCATATATAACAATGTCTTGCCAGCCGCCGCA
>CAJXVF010000306.1 GCA_913060845.1 uncultured Alphaproteobacteria bacterium
CGAAGACGCCGTGAATTTCTGGCCGTGTGGTAAAGCTCATGGGCTTTCCTTATCGCTTTTCGTATTGGGTCTTGCCGAACATAATCTCGCGCTGTTTAGCATCCATCGGCCCTTTGCGGCGACGGTCTGATAACAGCGTGCATCCCCGCGCGACGGCGGGGCGTGCATAAATCGCACCGAACCAGCGTTTCAGGTTTGAGTGCGCATCTATATCCTGGCCCTGAGCCTTCCAAGGCCTGATCCATGGATATGTCGCCATATCGGCGATGGTGTAGTCATTTCCTGCAAGGAACTCGCTCTCGCCAAGCTGCTTGTCGAGGACATTGTATAGCCGGGTCGCTTCATTCACGAAGCGGTCGATGGCATAGGGCAGTTTCTCGACCGCGTAATTCCGAAAATGATGCACTTGGCCAAGTGTTGGCCCAATATGCCCCATCTGCGTCATCACCCACTGCATGCAGGCATAACGGCCAGGACCATCTGTGGGTAGGAACTGGCCAGTTTTTTCGCCCAGATATATCAGAATGGCACCAGATTCAGCTAAGGCCATGGATGTTCCGTCTGGGCCATCATGGTCAACGATCGCGGGCATTTTGTTGTTTGGGCTGATCTTCAGGAAATCGGGAGCGAATTGCTCGCCTTCACCGATATTGACTGGGATCACATTATAAGGCGTGCCGGTTTCCTCCAGCATGATGTGCACCTTGTGGCCGTTCGGCGTTGGCCACGTATACAGATCAATCACAGCTGAATTCTCCAGTTCAAAACTCGTCTCGCAGGTGAAGCGGGTAGTCTAGCGTGAAATGCGGGCGACTGGAATTAGGGAGCTGCGCGCAGTGCCAGTACCGCATTCAGTCCGCCGAACGCGAAGCTGTTCGACACAGCAGATTTGACCTGCCGTTCACGCGCTTGGTTCGGTACATAATCCAGGTCACACTCAGGGTCGGCTTCGGTGAAATTGATGGTCGGCGGCACGATCCCACTGTGCATGGCACCAAGCGTGGCAATCAATTCCAGTGCGCCCGCTGCACCCAGAGCATGCCCGTGCATCGCCTTGGTGGAAGACACCAGCACCTTGTCCGCTGCATCGCCAAAGACGGTGCGGATTGCTTTGGTTTCTGTCGGATCGTTGGCGGGCGTCCCAGTGCCGTGGGCGTTGATATAGTCTACCTCGTCCGGGTTCATACCGGCGGCGTTCAGCGCGGCTTTGATCGTGCGCGCTGCACCTTCCATGGATGGCTGTACCATGTCGACGGCGTCTGCAGACATGCCAAAGCCTGCGAGTTCAGCGTAAATATGGGCACCGCGCGCTTTCGCCCGCTCCATATCCTCCAGCACGACCATGCCGGAGCCTTCGCCTAGGATCATGCCTTTGCGGTCAGCGCTGAATGGCCGACACACATCCGGCGAGATTACGCGCAGCGCCTCCCAAGCACGGATACCGCCATAGGTGATTGCGGCCTCCGCCCCGCCAGCGAGGGCGGCTTCAACCTCGCCGCGCTGGACCATGCCTGCTGCCAAACCAATTGCATGATTGGATGAGGAGCATGCGCTGGAAACGGCAAAAGACGGGCCGGTAATACCCATCGCCAAACTGACCAAGCTGGCAGGGCCGTTGGCCATCAGGCGTGGAATGGAGAATGGGTGAATGCGTTGCTGGTTTTCGCGGTAAAGCCGCACATAACTTTCATCAAGCGTGACAGCGCCGCCAACGCCGGTGCCAATGATGATCGCTGCATTATCCCGGGGCATATCGCCTGCGTCATCTACCGCTTGCTTAGCGGCGTAAGCGGCGAACTGCGAAAACCGGTCAGATAGGCCCAGAAGCTTGCGGTCGAGCGCCTTTGCGCCATCCCAATCTTTAACTTCCGCCACCATGCGAGCTGTCAGCTTATCCCCTTCGGGAATTGTGGTTGGCGCAACGCCGCTCTCGCCATTGCGCGTAGCGTTCCAGAAGCTCTCAACATCGTGGCCGAGGGATGAAACCAGGCCAAGACCTGTGATGGCGACACGTCGCATGATCCGAAAGGGTCCGTTTACGCGCCAGCTTTGGCGTCGGCGATAACCTTCGCTACAGCGTCGGTCACTTCGCCCACAGTCTCGATCTCAAGTCCAATATCTCCGTCGCCGATTGAAATGCCGTATTCTTCTTCAATGGCGAAAATGACCTGCACCATATCAACAGAGGAAATACCAACATCATCCAGGCGGGCGTCGTCCGTAAGCGCGGCCCGGTCAACGGCGCATTCCTCTGCGAGGATATCTTTCACTCGGTCTTTAATATCGGACATAGGCTTCAGGCCGCGCTCGCGCAGCCGCCCCATTTTGCGGCATGAGAAACAGACCCCCTCTTTTACGCGTCGGTGCGGCGCCGCGTCTAGTGTCTTAACGTCGGGCCGGTAAGAATTGGTCGCGCAGCAGATGGGCATGGCGTAGGCTGTTGGACCTAATTTTGTTGTGAGAAGTGCAGATCATGAAAATCAGCGCCGTGGAATCCATTCGCCTGGAAGAATTCCCTAATCTCCTATGGGTCGAAATCCATACGGACGAAGGCCTGACAGGCCTTGGTGAGGCATTCTACGGCCCAGAAGCCGCCGAAGCACATCTGCATGAGATCGTCGCACCATATCTTCTGGGCAAGGACCCCAGGCTCGTCGATAAGCACTCCAAAGCTATGGTGGGCTATATCGGCTTTGCATCCTCTGGCGCTGAAACACGGGCGGCATCGGCGGCCGATATCGCACTTTGGGATATTTGGGGGCAGGCGACGAATCAACCGATCCACGCCCTGCTTGGCGGTGCTACGTGGGATTCGGTCCGCGCCTACAACACCTGCGCCGGTTACCAGTATGTTCGTTCAGCCAAGCAACAAAGCACCAAGAGCTTTGGACTGCCGGGCGGCGGGGCGGAAGGGCCATACGAGGATCTGGATGGTTTTCTAAATCGTGCGGATGAGGTTGCCGAGTCTCTGTTAGAAATGGGCATCGACGGCATGAAAATCTGGCCGTTTGACTATGCGGCGGAGAAAACGGGCGGTCAGTATATTTCGCCCAGCGATCTCAAAACGGCACTGCAGCCCTTTGAAAAAATCCGCAAAGCCGTTGGCGATAAGATGGATATTATGGTCGAGCTGCACTCAATGTGGGGCCTGACAGCAGCCAAGCGCATTGCCCGCGCGTTGGAAGACTATGAGCCATTCTGGTTTGAAGACCCAATCAAAATGGACAATCTAAAGGCCGTCGCTGATTTCGCCCGCTCCACGCGTATTCCTGTTACGGCGAGTGAGACTTTGGGCTATCGCGGCCCGTTCCGTGATTTGTTCGAGCGGGAAGCCGTCGGCATCTGCATGTTCGATCTTTCATGGTGCGGCGGCATCACGGAGGCCAAGAAGATTTGCACGATGGCAGAGGCTTACAGCCTGCCCGTGGCACCCCATGACTGCACGGGGCCAGTATTGCTAACTGCCTCCGTACATCTCGCTCAGAACGCCACGAATACGTTGGTGCAGGAAGTCGTGCGGGCTTTCTATTACGGCTGGTACGACGAAATCGTCACCGCACTACCACCGCTCGAGAACGGCCGCATCCGGGCGCCCGAAGGCGCGGGGCTAGGTCTGAAACTGCTGCCGGATGTAAAGAAGCGGCCTGATGCGCATACGCGGATTTCGAAGGTTTAGTTCCGGGCGAGGCGAAACCAGGCTTTACCCCGTCACGATCTGCCAAGTGGTCTTGCGGCCTTCTGCTTCAGCCTTAATTGCCCGGCCCAGTGCTGTCGCCCGTATGCGAAGCAGTGATAGATGCGCCGTGCGTGCGTCGGGCGCAGCGCCAGAGAGCGCCAGATTCATCTCATCCTTCAATTCCGCACGGTCGCCTTCGCCCATTGCGGCTATAGTTGGCGGATCTGGCGCACCGCCAGCCAATATCGTGACAACGCCACCGCGCGGCAGGCATTCCGCCGCTGCCATAGCGATCCCAAACAGCAGGCGGGCATTGTTTAGGCTGAGCGCATAATCTGCCTGCGCCAAGCTGCCAGACCGCGCGAAGCTCAAGCGCTTCGTCGCGAGTGCGCCTTCCAGCAGCGCTTCCATATCTTTGCCAGACCAATTGTCTTGCCCGCCGCCGGAACCGAACGCCGCGCGGAAAAATGCGAGCCGCCCCCAGGCCTGCTTGGCGTTATCTTTGACCATGGACATGATGTCCTCGGACTCGGCTGCTGTTTCGCTTTCTTCCGCCAATTCCACGCCATTATGGACCGCGCCCATTGGGCCGATTAAGTCATGGCAGAGGCGGGCGGTAATGGCTTCGCTCAACGCTGTTTCGCTGTATTCAGACATTGTCGCTTCGTGGCTCCTGGTTGGAATTCTGGACCGCGCGGGCGCGCGCCTTTGCGAGATCCTCTGGTGTATTAATGTTGTCGAACATCGGCGCA
>CAJXVF010000307.1 GCA_913060845.1 uncultured Alphaproteobacteria bacterium
CAGATGTGTATAAGAGACAGGGCATGATGTTGATTTCGCTAAACTCGTGGAATTCGCCTTTGAAGCTCACAAGCTCCTCAGACCAGAGCATGCGTAGCACTTGCACCTGTTCAGCCTGCTTGCGGCCACGGGTACGCCAATCGGCCTCCAGAGCCTCATATTCCACATGGTTCCAGCCAACCCCGATGCCGAGGCGTAGACGTCCACCGGAGAGCAAGTCCGCTTCCGCTGCCTGCTTGGCCACAACGCCGGTTTGCCGTTGCGGCAGGATCAGCACGCCGCTTGAAAGACGGATGGTACTGGTGCAAGCCGCCAGGAAGCCAATGGTGACGAAGGTTTCGTGGAAATCCTCATCCGCCGCATACGTCGGCGTCCAGCCGTCGCGGGGCGACGCGCCAAATACGTGATCTGGTACCTCGATATAGCTGTAGCCCAGGTCCTCTGCCGCTTGCGCCCAGTCCTTAATCTTAGCGGGATCATTGCCGATGGTGCGGGTGGGGAATTGGGCGCAGATTTCCATGGGGACTTATCCTTTAGTCAAAAAGCGGTTGGATGGGCGCGGTAGGCCCAGGTTTTCCCGAAGCGTAGCGCCTTCATAAGCGGTGCGGTAGACGCCGCGTCGCTGCAGTTCTGGCACGACCTTATCGACAAAATCATCCAGACCTGCAGGCAAATAGGGGAACATGACATTGAATCCGTCGGACCCGCCCTCCATCACCCAGGTCTCCATTTCCTCCGCGACCGTCCTGGCGGTGCCGACAAATGCATTGCCAGAATAGCCGCCGAGGCGCCCGGCGAGCTGGCGGACGGTCAGCCCTTCCTCCCGCGCCAGTTTTTTCACGCGTTCCTGGCCGGATTTGCTGGCATTGGTTTCAGGCACGTCTGGTAAAGGGCCATCGGGATCAAACTCTGATGCGTCATGGCCAAGCGAGATGGAAAGGGAGGCAATGCCGCTATCATAATGGACGAGGCTATCCAGCAATGCCCGTTTCTCCCGCGCCTCATCCTCACTGTCGCCGACGACAACCAGCGCGCCGGGCAAGATTTTTACATGGTCCGGGTCTCGGCCTGCGGCTTTAGCGCGGCCTTTTACATCGCTATAGAACGCTTGGCCATCTGCCAGATTGCGGTGGGAACAGAACACCATTTCTGCGGTTTCAGCCGCTAACTGCTTGCCTGCTTCAGAAGCGCCGGCTTGCACAATTAAGGGCCAGCCTTGGATTGGGCGTCCGATATTCAAAGGCCCGCGAACCTCGAAGAATTCGCCCTTATGGTCGAGTGTGTGGAGCCTGTCTGGATTAAAGAACACGCCGCTCTCAACGTCGCGGGTGAAAGCGTCGTCGGCCCAGCTGTCCCAAAGACCAGTGACGACGTCATAGGCTTCTCGTGCCAGGCGATACCGCTGGGCATGGTCCATCTGGTCGGCCATGCCGAAGTTCTTGGCGGCATCGGGGTTGGATGTGGTGACGATATTCCACCCGGCCCGGCCATTGGAGATATGGTCCAGTGACGCAAACCGCCGTGCGATCATATAAGGCGGCTCAAACGTCGAGGAGGCCGTTGCGATCAGCCCCAGATGCTTGGTGTGCATCGCGAGCGCTGGCAACAGTGTCAGCGGATCGAAGGATGTGACCGTAGCGGAGCGTTTCAGCGCATCCAAGGGCATGTTCAGCACGGCCAGATGATCAGCCATGAAGAAGGCGTCGAACAAGCCTTCCTCCAGCTTCTTGGCGTACCCAATCAGTGCTTCTAGATTAAAGTTCGCATCCGGTGTGCCGCCCGGATAGCGCCAAGCGGCGGTGTGAATGCTGACGGGCCGCATAAAGGCGCCGAGTTTCATTTGCCGCTTGGTCATGGTGTCAGCCTTTCACACGCTCTGCTATGGCGAGAATACGGTCCATCTCGCGCAGGACCGGGCGCTCGATGAGTTTGCCGTCAATGACAACGAGGCCCGTATCGGCTTCGCGGAATGTATCGACGATGCGGCGGGCGCGGGCGACAGTGGCGTCATCGGGTGTGAACACTTCGTTCAGGGCCGCGATCTGCTTCGGGTGTATGGAGCCTTTGCCAGAAAAGCCAATATCTCGCGCCAATGTGGCTGCTTCCACCATGCCATCGGGGTCTTCCAGGTCCAGGAACGGCACGTCTATCGCGTCTACGCCAATGCTGGCGGCTGCGTGCACAATGCGTGAGCGGGCATAGAGCAGCGGCTCCCAGGCGTTGGCGCAGCGGAGTTCTGCCGCCATATCCACACCGCCGAAGAACAGCGCATCAATCCGGTCACTGGAGCGGGCGATGTCATGCACAGCTTCGAGTGCTGGATTGGTTTCGATGATGACATGGAGGCGTGTGGAGTGACCGCGCTCGGTCAGTAGATCATCCAGCCACTTCACTTCGTCCGGCGAGCGGACTTTGGGCAGCATCAGCGCAGGCGGCGGGGTATCAGTCGCCAGGACGGCTTGAACATCCAGCAGGCCGAACTGCTCACGTAGGCTGTTGATGCGAACGATGCGTTCAACGTCATCATCCGCCTGTGGGTCCTCAAATAACTTGATGGCATTGGCGCGGGCGGCGGCTTTGTCCTTCGGTGCAATGCCGTCTTCTAATTCTACGCAGACGATATCGGCACCGGAGGCCAGCGCCTTCGGATACATGGCTGGGTTGAGGCCAGGAGAGAAGATGAAGCTGCGGCGGGGCCGGACAATTGCTGTCTTGGTCATGGGAGAGCGCGATCCTGAATTGAACGGTGAATACCCTCATTCTAGCGGCATACGCAGGCGCTGGCGACAGGTTCAGATTACTTCAGCAGCTTCAGCACCGCCTTTGCAGCGGCGCGGACTTCTTCCGCCCCTATGCTTTTGGGCTTCGTCTCAAGCACTGTCAGCCCTTCACCCATAGCAGCGGCAAAGGCGACGCGAGCGCCGATGCGCGGCTTGAGGAGTGTACCGCCAAGTTCACTCGCCCCCTTCGCAATGGCGTCCGTTAGGCGGGCGCGGGGTGGTGTGCGGTTCAGCAGGAACGCGAGTGGGCAATTGGCGGCCTCCGCTAGGTCCGTGACCGGCTTAGTTGGATCGGCGCGATGGTCAGGTGGGCAGCTCGTAGGGCTTGGCGCGTATCGGTGTCGGAATGCGGCGGGGCGTCGATCAGCACGAAATCCACGGCGTCCGTTCCGCGCAACAGTCGTTCTGCGGCTTCGCGGACCCGATGGTCGGGAATCGCTTCCACGGGCAGGTCAAGCTTCGGCGCAGGCGCTAGGGCGTTGCGGATGCCGCCCCAGGCGATGAGCGTGCCTTGCGGGTCTATATCGAGGAAGGCGACACGTTTGCCTGTTTCGGCTGAGACGGCGGCCAGGTGAGCGGTGATAGTCGCTTTGCCGACGCCACCTTTTTAATGCGCTATTGCGATAATGCGGCCCGGCATGCTTTGTCCTTGCTTCTAAAAAATGCGCCTAGTGAAGTCGTCCACCAAGTGGTGTGTCGTGGGTCGGCTGGATCAGCACGACGGCGCCGTCTGCATCTGGGAAACCGAGAAGCAGGAATTGGCTTTGGAATTTGCCGATCTGCTTGTTCGGGAAATTCACAACACCAGCGACCAACTTACCAATCAGCCCGTCAGGTGTGTAATGCACAGTAATCTGGGCTGATGTTTTCAGCTCCCCAATCTCTGGCCCGAAATCCACCCAGACCTTGAAGGCAGGATTGCGTGCTTCCGGATATGGCTCTGCATTGACGACGCGGCCAACGCGGATATCCACCTTTAGGAACTCATCGAAACTCAGATTGGACTCAGGCTTTGGAATTGCTTTAACCTTTCAAGCGAAGCATGTGGTAGCGACCATCCGCCACCATTCCCGGCAAAGGGAATACATCGCCGCCAGCTAGGGTCAACCGTTGATCGGAGACGATCATGCAGCCAGGTGCTGCCAAAGGCTGCAGCATCGGCCCCAGCCATTCTGCGAGTGCTAAAGTGTCAGCATTGTCGCCGCTGCCGATATCACCGTGGATCAGTGCGGCCTGTTCGCCTAGCTTTTCTGCAATACCCGGAATGGTTTCGCGGAAATCGCCTTCGATAAGGTTCTCAGCGGGCGGCATGCTATCTGGATGCGCCATGGCTTTGCGCTCAAACACGACGATGCGCCGGTCTGGCAGTAAATCTTTGAGATGGTCGTAGGTTCGGCCATTGCCGAGACCAAGCTCCAGCACGATACCGGACACATCCTTGATCATTGCCGCCGCACGGTTCAGGCAGGCGCGCTGCGCTTCCAGCCGGCGGATGGCACTGTCTAGGCGGCTCACTTCGGTATTTTCGCGATCGCTTCGCGGAGTTGATTGGTCGTATTTTCGAGGCGGCTCGCCAGCACCCGAATAATTTCGATGCTGTCTCTTATACACATCTCCGAGCCCACGAGACCTCTCTACATCTC
>CAJXVF010000308.1 GCA_913060845.1 uncultured Alphaproteobacteria bacterium
AGCTTCTTCACTGCATGCGGCTATGAACCGGAATGATCCAAATCCGCTCTAGCTGCTTCAGCGATGCAGCTAGGCGGCGCGCGCGGGCGTCTGCCGCCCGATAAGTTGTCCGGTGCACGATACCACCATTGTCGGCAGTGACAATTTCAGCATCCGGAAAGACACGAGCGGCATAGGCCAGCGTTTGGCTGGTGAGCAATGGCGCGTCCTGCATCAGCCCGAGCATATCGGTTCCTCCGGCGCTAATGAAAACACACGATGACCGCGAGCCAGATTTACTCCAGCGGAATGCAGCCTAGTTGTTTTCGTCGAACACAATCACCCATCGGCCACGGCTGCCGCCAGCTTCCAAGGCGGCGTGGGCCATAGCGGCATCTTTAGGGGCCACCGTCCCCGCAACCCGCAAGGTGAGCTTGCCTGCATCCGTTAACTGGCGAAGCTGGTCGAGCTTCTCGTACTCACAGTCATAGGTGCGGACCCAGGTCTGGGTGAACTTGATGCCACGCACGTCGTCTTCCGCTTTGAAGCCACGGATCGCCGTAAACGCACCGCCGTCTTTCACCGCTGGAATTGCCTGCTCATTTAAGAGCGCCCCATCTGCTAAGCCATCAACGCCATCGGGGAAATGCTGACGCACGGCGCCCGCGAAATCGTCACTGCGCGGAATAATGATGTCCGCGCCAAGCTGCTTCAGCAACGCTTCATCCTGCGGCACAGCGTCCGCGATAACGATGAGGCCCTCTGTCTTGGCAAGCTGAATGACATAGCCGCCATAAGCGCCTGGCCCGCCAGTGACAGCCAATGTCTGCCCTGGCGTCAGGCCAAGATTGTTCAGCGACAGCCGCGCGGTCAGGCTATTCATCGGCAAGGTGCAAGCTTCGACATGGCTGGTCTCAGCGGGTGCTGCAACGACTGCGCGCTGATCCAGCACAATCTGCTCACGGTAAGCACCGTGCGTCCCATCCGGGCAAACCATGGCCATCACGCGGTCACCCACTTTGACGCCCGTCGTGACACCCTCACCCACCTGATCAACCACGCCCGCCGCATCCATGCCAGGAACGTAAGGCGGTGGGTCCTTCTTTTGCGCCTCAGCCCTGGAGCCATTGCGCGCCATAGCATCAGTCGGGTTCACCGCCGCTGCGTGCACACGGAGCCGCACTTGCCCAGGCCCAGCCTGTACGTCCGGCACATCCACCACCTGAAGCACATCTGGCCCGCCATGAACCATCAAACCCACTGCACGCATAATTGAGGCACTCCATGTTCGGCATTCGCCAGCGACAGCCGGCCTTTACCGCATTCCAACTCAAAGCTTAGAGCAGGGCCAGATCATGCAGCAAGCAAATACGGTTGGCGTGTGCGGATGTTAAGCGAAGGATCGAATGATACGCCCGTCAGATCAATACGTCCTCGATCCCAATCATGGCAGAGGCAATACCCTGCAGTATGACGGGGTCCGAACCCGTCAGGTTGATCAATGCATCCCCACTTTCATCGCTCATCTCCGCCTGGACGGCTGCAAAACTTGCGAAACCATGGGCTGTCAGATCCAAGAGATCTTCAGTGACGTTGAAATCTGTGATCTTGTCGCGTCCGTCACCAACGCCATGAACAAAAGTATCGGCACCCTGTTGGCCCGTCACCCGGTCATTGCCCAACCCGCCAGAGATTGTGTCCGCGCCGCTATTCCCGAAAATGCGATCATTGCCCGTACCGCCATTGATCACATCATCGCCAACGAGGCCAACCAACAGATCATTGCCGCCAAGCCCAAAGATCGCATCCGGGGAGTTGATCTTATTGGCACCAGTGATTTGATCCTTGGTCGCGTTGCCGGTCAATGTCAGACCAACGCTGGCAAATTTGCCGACCAGTAGTTCGACATTATCTGGGTTCGTGAAATCAACGAACGCGTTGACCCGGTCCGTCCCTTCGCCAACAAGTTCCGTTACAACATCGACGACATCGGTAATGGTGTAGATATCATTGCCAGCACCGCCGACTAAAACGTCATCGCCGCCCCGGCCATCTAGCCGGTCAACGCCAGCACCCCCTGTCAGGGTATTGGCGAGGCTGTCGCCGATCAGGGTGTCATTGAAGGTCGAGCCGGTCACGTTCTCGATGGAGGTTAGCGTATCTGAGCCGCCATCACCGTCCTGCACAGCACCGCTTGAAAGGTTGATGCTAACGAGACCAGCCGCACCGCTATAGTCAGCGGTATCCGTATCGTCACTGCCATCCAGGGCATCGTTTCCAGCCCCACCGGCCAAAGTATCGTTGCCAGCGCCGCCAGCTAAAGCGTCAACGCCGTCGCCGCCAAGCAGCGTGTCATCAAGCGCTCCGCCGCTGATATCGCGGCTGAGCGTATCGGCCACAGTTATGATTGCGGCACCGTTGGCAAAAACATGCGTTGCGCCGTTATCCGCTGTTAGCGACCAACCCTCATCCGTCAGAGAGAGCTTCTCGCTGGTCGAGCCATCAACGACCAGGCTGTTTGAAGCTTCTGAAAGGTTCAATATCGATATACGGTCCAGGGTCACTTCTGCGCCGAGACCAGCAAGCTCAATGCGTTCAATGCTTTCGACCTTCTGGCTGCCGATTGCCGTAAAATCAAGATTGAGGCCAGCACCAGAGAGCCTGAGTGAATCCGATCCAGTCCCGCCATCAAGTTTCAGAAAGCTAAGGTCCGCGACGTCTAAAACATCGTCTCCAGCCCCACCGCGGAGGGCATCTGCACCCCCGCCGCCCACAAGCGTATCCGCACCAAGGTCACCAATAATGACATTTGCAGCGCCATCGCCTGTCAGGGTTTCTGCGGCACTCGTGCCTTGGTGGGTAACGGCACCGCTATCGAAGCCAAACACGACGTAGCTTTCGCCCGCGGAACTGTTCCCGTTTGGGTCAGCGCGATAGGCCCCGATAATCAGGTCAGCGAAACCATCGCCATCGACATCACCTGCTCCGCTGACAGAACGACCGCTCCGGTCACTCCCATCGATTCCATCAAGGCGGAGACCATCGGTGCCATCGAGAGCACTTAGGTCCAGACCGGCGGTAAATTCGGACGCCTTACCGAAGACGACATAACTCTCCCCAGCCTGACTATTCCCATTCGAAGTCGCGCGGAACGCGCCCACGATAAGATCGTCAAACCCGTCACCGTTGACGTCTCCAGCGTCACTCACAGAATAGCCGCTTCTGTCGGACGCATCGATGCCTTCAAGCCGGAAGCCGTCGGCGCCATCTAGGGCGCTCAAGTCCAGGTCAGTAGTGAATCCGGACGCCTTGCCAAATACGACATAACTCTCCCCGGCCTGACTATCCCCATTTGGATCGGCGCTATAGGCCCCGATAATTAGGTCAGCAAATCCATCGCCGTTTACGTCACCAGCGCCGCTGACAGATTGGCCCCTTTTGTCGTCTGCAGCGGCACCATCCAGCCGGAAGCCATCATTCCCATCCAAGCTGGATAAATCAACGTCCGCAGTGAACCCGGCATCCTTGCCGAACACGACGTAACTCTCACCATTCGTGCCTGCGTAATAGGCGCCAACAACCAAGTCAGCAAAGCCGTCGCCATTGATGTCGCCAGCCCCACTTACAGAGCATCCGCTGTAGTCATAGGTATCGATCCCATCAAGCCGAAAGCCGTCGCTGCCGTCGAGATCAGCAAGGGCCAAGCCTGCAGTGAACCCAGTCGCTTTGCCAAACACCACGTAGCTCTCGCCCGTATAGGTGGCGGCGCCAGGAGCGCCGATGATCAGGTCACCGAAGCCGTCGCCATTGACGTCTCCGGCAGCACCGGCCGACCAGCCCGCATTGTCGCCACCGTTGATGCCCTTGATTTCGAACCCGACCGTACCGTCACCGGTGGCAAGGGTACCCACATCAAGTTCCGCACCAAACCCGGTATCCGTGCCGAACACGACATAGACGGCGCCCTCGTCATTGAGGCCGTCCGGATTGGCTTTCGGTGCGCCGACCAGCACATCGTCGAAGCCGTCGCCGTTGAGATCGCCGGCGTTGCGGACCACATGGCCCACGCGGTCCTGCGCCTCCGCACCACTGAGAATGAAGCCGAGCGTTCCGTCACCGCCGTTAACTGCGGCCAGCTCACTGGTCTCAATGATACCGTCGGCCGAACCGTCCAGAGCATCGAGTGCCGCCAGGTTCGTCTGGCCGCCAAAGATCACATAGGCCTCGCCGGAGTCTGTACCGTTCATGCCGTCCGCACGATACGAACCGATGATGATGTCGTTGATGCCGTCGCCGTTGATATCGCCGGCCTCGTTGATGGAACGGCCCATCCGGTCGTTGGTTGCCATGCCGTTGAAGATGAAACCGTTGGTCCCGTCCAGATCGGCCAGTGAGAACTCGGCGCCCAGCGTGTCCGTGCCGTACACGATATACGCC
>CAJXVF010000309.1 GCA_913060845.1 uncultured Alphaproteobacteria bacterium
ACGCTGGCCAGCCACTCGCCATCCTTACCGTTGAATAGCAAAATGGGCGCGCCTGCTTGGCGGCGTAGCACTTTGAGCAGATATCGCGCCTGCTCCCGGTCTGTCGCGATCTCTAGCCCTGCGGCAAGGTTCGCCTCGACAAACAAGCGTGGGGGCCGATATGTGGGTTTCTGGGATGGATCCATAGCCAATGACCGAAGATTCGAACAAGCCTGAGATATCGGGCGATGACGCCGGAAACGCAAGCGACATTGTGCGCCAAGCCTGGATGCTGCGTATTCTGCCAGCGCCCGCTCGCCCATATGCCCGCCTTGCCCGCCTAGATCGCCCCATCGGGACGTGGTTGCTGTTGCTACCTTGTTGGCAGGGAATGGCGCTAGCGCTGGCGGCAGGAGCAGCGGAATTCGAATGGCGGTATCTCTGGTTTGCTGCACTCTTCGCAATCGGGTCTCTCGCCATGCGTGGTGCGGGCTGTACCCAGAATGATATTACAGACCGCGATGTTGACGGCAGCGTTGCCCGAACTTCAGACCGCCCGATTCCCTCCGGTGAGGTCTCTCTCCGCCAAGCATTGATTTTTATGGCTGGCATGATGCTGATTGGCGGGTTGGTGCTACTGCAATTCAATTGGGCGACAGTCATTGTCGGACTGGCGTCCATCCCGGTGGCAGCGATCTACCCCTATATGAAGCGAATCACCTGGTGGCCGCAGTTATTCCTCGGCTTTGCCTTTAACTGGGGCGCGCTTGTCGGGTGGACAGCGCTTGCAGGTGAATTGCAGCTTCCAGCAGTGGTGCTCTATCTGTCCGGAATCTTCTGGACGCTGGGCTATGACACAATCTATGCGCATCAGGACAAAGAAGACGATGCGCTTGTCGGCGTTAAATCCACCGCCAGACTGTTTCAGGACAACAGCCGCCGCTGGATTATGAGTTTCTATGCTGCTCAGGTCGGCTGGCTGATCTTAATGGGACTGTTTGGTGGCCTGCACTGGGTGTTCATCATTGGCGTTGGATTAGTGGCGTGGCTGCTCATGCGCCAAGCTGGTGATACGGATTTAAATGACCCGAAAGCCTGTCTCGCTGCATTCAGAAGCAATCGGGATATTGGGCTTTTGGTTATTGCAGCGCTCATCCTCGCGGCGCTTGCCAGCATTTATATTCCATTATGACAGGCGAGCATGCAGACCGGATCGCATTCATTCGAACCCACGCGACGGTCGAATCACCGCCCTTAACGCCAGAACTTAAACTTTGGCTCGCAAAAGAAGCGACCGAGCTTTGGGAAGCGACGGAAGAATTCTTGGCGGAGAAAGGGCTTCCGCCGCCATTTTGGGCTTTCGCATGGGCCGGTGGCCAAGCCTTGGCCCGATTTGCGATGGATCGGCCCGAGATCGTCAAGGATAAACGGGTGCTCGATTTCGGCGCTGGGTGCGGGATGGTCGCAATTGCAGCGCTTATGGCGGGTGCGAAGGATGCCCTCGCCGTTGATCTTGATGAATTTGCCGCTGCATCTGCCCTGCTTAATGGAACAGAGAACGGTGTGATGCCCAAAGCATTCGCTGGCGACGCAACCACTCTCGCCCCTGATGACTTCGATGTTATCCTTGCGGCAGACGTTTGCTATGACCGAAGACAGGCTGATCCCGCCACCGCATGGCTCCGCCAGGCGGTAAATGCAGGCACGGAAGTTTATATCGGCGATCCCGGACGGCGGTATTTTCCGGATGAAGACTTAGAACCGTTGGCGGATTACGACATTCCAACGCCTGTTGCGCTGGAACAATATCCAATCACACCAACCCGTGTTTGGCGGCTAACTGCCTCATAGAGCAAGAAATACCTTAAAACCCGGCCAATTCTGTTAACCAAAGATTTACGATAGTTCTGGCTATCCCCATAGAAACACGACAACATAGTAAGCCAAATCTCACGAGCGTTTTGCTCTACGACGCGCCAAAGTTAGGAATGCGTTAACGAGCGAATTAGGTGTAACACTATGTTTCATGCGGCGGGATACGGATTTATTGCTGCAATGCTGGTAGGCGTTGTCGTTGGATTTTAGGCGGCTATCGTCAACGCGCCGCCTGAAGTTACCGGCGGGATCGCTTCAGGCCTGGGCGCAGTGTGCGGAATGATGGCCTTTGGCCTCACCATCGCCAGCTGGTTTTACCGCAAGCGCTTAATCGCCCAAGCCTGATATCTCCTAAAGTCCTTTAGTAAGCCCGCGCCGCACATTCCGAGGGCCGCGCTGCAGTGGCCGCCGCCATTGCGTCAATTTCAATCATCACGTTTCCCTCCCAGGAATTTGTATCGTTGTTGCGGCATCGGCTGCGGGACGCCAATGGGCCTCCCGCCATGCCGCTACAATCGAAATTAGGCCGCATTTATGCGTCGAGGCGCACTGCTTACTTGGGCGCTCCGTGGCTGAATAAACGCTGACGGCTGCTTACTGCCCTGATCAGCCTGCGCAGATGCTGGATTCACGATGGATGTGTGCACAGACTGAAGGTGCGGCGCTTTGCCAGCGGCATCACCACTGTCCATGCCTGAACCACCATGGGCGCGCTGCATACGGTCCAGCAATAGCATGTCCGTAATACGGCGCAGATCATTAGCGACAACGTGCGAATTTTCATCGACTGCGCGCTCAAGGCTATCCATGCGGCGGTGGATCGAAAATAGAGCGAACGGCACCGCACACCATACAGCGCCAACAAGTGCTAGAACGAAAACCAATGTGACGCCGCTGAAGCTCAAGCTAGACATTGAGTTGGCGACTACGTCTTCCAAGCCTGGATTAGTCTGATACATTTTTATTCCTCCCTCGCCGCAACAACTGCGGATTTCTGTAGTATCGAGAATGAGTATCGCCAGCCGTATTGAAGGCTGTATTTAAGCTTCGCAATGGCCTTTTAATGGAATGCCAGATGATACAAGACGCGCCACAATCCGATAAAATGTCAGGCAAATTTAGGCTTGACCCAATACTACCCAAAGGCGGCGCTGCACTCGTCACAGGCGCTGCGCACAGGATCGGGAAAGCACTGGCTCTGATGCTCGCTGCTTCAGGAGTGCCCGTCGTTGTTCACTACAATAGTTCGAGACAGGCCGCCGAAGCAGTGGTCTCTGACATCATAAGTGCTGGGGGACGCGCAGCCGCCCTACCCGCTGACCTTGCAGACGCTGCCGCCGCGGCGGCTCTGTGCAATCAAGCGTCTGACGCAATCGGCGCGCCAATCGTGTGCCTCGTCAACAATGCATCAGTATTTGAAAACGACAGCCCAGCATCCTTTAAAGCTGATGACTTCGACCTGAACATGGCCATTCATAGCCGCGCCGCAGCATTGCTGGCGCAATCCATGCAAAGTGCGCTTCCAAGCGAGATGCACGGCGTCATCATCAATATGCTGGATCAGAAGACCTTCAATCCAGACCCAGCATTCTTTAGCTACACCATCAGCAAATATGCGCTTTTCGGGCTGACAGAAGTTCTAGCCCGCGCCTATGCACCCCGATCGCGCGTCAATGGCGTGGCGCTTGGCCTAACTGTGCCGCCGCCGAGTATGTCACCTGCCCGGTTTGCGGAACTTCAGGCTGACCAGCCCTTGGGGAATGGCGCGTCTATAGAAGATGTCGTCGATGCCGTCCGTTTTTTGATCTGCGCCAAAAAAACAACAGGGCAAGTACTTTGCGTAGATGGAGGAGAACACATGGGGAAATAGCCCATTTGTGCAAGTTATCAAATAATTTGACCATTCTTAGCATGCGCTTAACCGCATAACGCTAGCGTGACCGAACTTGAAGTAATGCGTATGCAAGGAGCGGCAGCGTATGGCCTATGACATCAGCCAGGTTCGATTTCTCATCATCGAAGATAACCCAGCGCTCGCAACGCTATTTCGGAGCCTGCTTTCGGGTTTAGCCGTCCGACATATCGCAAGTGCAGCGAATGGCGAAACTGGCAAGAAATTTGTCATATCCTTCAAGCCAGACATCATCATAACAGACTACAAAATGTCCCCCACTTCTGGCATCGACTTCACCAAATGGCTCCGTACAAGCCCGGAAAGCCCAGACCCAGACGTCGCCGTTATTATGACTTCCGCCTATTCTGAAATTGAGCGGGTCATCATGTCTCGGGATGCAGGCGTGAATGAATTCCTAGTGAAGCCCGTAACGGTGCACACGCTTTATCAGCGTATTCGCACGATCATCGAAAGCGATCGTCCGTTTATCCGCGCCGCTGAGTATGCTGGCCCTTGCCGTCGCCGGAACCGTCGCACCGTATATGACGGCCCCTATCGACGTGTAGATGATGCGGCAGTCGCTAATCCAGCAACTGTCTCTTATACACATCTCCGAGCCCACGAGACCTCTCTACATCTCGT
>CAJXVF010000310.1 GCA_913060845.1 uncultured Alphaproteobacteria bacterium
GAGATGTAGAGAGGTCTCGTGGGCTCGGAGATGTGTATAAGAGACAGCGCTGGGGTGGGGCGTGGCTGCCGACGAAATATGATGATGTGCGTGAAATGGCACGCGCAGCACCCACGCTCTCCAACCGCTCCCCCGGGCGTTATCCCGCCAGGGCCCGAAATGCGTGAATTGCTGATTGCGGAGGTGAAGGAGTTCGGATCAGAACTGCCGCCAATCTCAGCGGACCCGCCTGAGCATAAACCCTACAAACAACTCATCCTGCCGCTGTTTTCGCCAAAGGCCGTTGAAGAATACCGCGCCTTCACTGAGAACCTTGCGAACGAGCTGATTGATAAGCATATCGCGTCCGGCAAAATGGACGCGGCGGTCGATTGCGCCCAGCAAATTCCGCCACGGGTGATTGCCTATATCATCGGCATTGATCCCGGTCGTGCGGATGATTTCACGGACTGGACACGGGGGATTATCGAACTCGGCCAGACGGACCCTGAAGCGCGCATGAAGTACCGCCGCCTTATCCGCGATTTCTTCCAAGAGATGATTGAAGAGCGGCGAGATAACCCCCGTGACGACGCGATTTCTAAACTTATGGCGGCTGAAATCAACGGCGAAAAGCTCAGCGACTACAGCGTAATTGGCGTGTGCTTTTTGCTGCTGGTCGCTGGGATTGATACGACTTGGAGTTCAATCGGTTCAGCGCTCTGGCATTTCGGAACGCACGAAGAGGACCGCAAGCGCCTCTATGCGGAGCCTGAGATACTGCCGACAGCTGTCGAGGAATTGCTGCGCTATTACAGCCCTGTTGTGATGGCCCGCCGCGTTCTGGACCCGATCAAATTTGGCGAAGCGGATATGGTTCCTGGTGAGAAAGTCATCATGAATTTCCCCGCCGCCAACCGCGACCCAGATGTATTTGATCGCCCAGATGAAGTCTTGCTCGACCGCGAACACAATCGCCACATCGCCTTCGGCGTCGGCATTCACCGTTGCGCCGGGTCTAACCTGGCGCGCATGGAAATGGACGTCGCTCTCCGGGTTTGGTTTGATCGGATTGGCGACTTCGAAGTGACGGATTTAGAAGCTGTCCGTTGGACCGGTGGCCAAGTGCGTGGGGTGCGGATCGCACCAATGCGGATTACTGCGCGTTAGTCACATTTCCTCATGCACTTGGCCGTAGGCCAGCATCGCGAATAGCCCTGTACCGCCAATGATGTTGCCGATTAAGGTCGGCACGATCAGGTCTGCAATGGCCGTAATGATGTTCATTTCGCCGTTCAGCACCAACAGGAACACTTCGTTTGACCCAGCGATGACGTGCGTGAAGTCGCAGGCGGCGATGAGATAGGTGAACAGCATAATCACAAACAGCTCGGTTCCTTTGGCCGACGGCAACATCCAGACCAAGGCAGCGATGATGAACCCTGCGGGTATGCCGAGTAGAAGTGCTGTGATGCCACTCGATTCAGCAAAATGCCGGGATATTTCGAGCATAGATTCTGTTAGCGCTGGCGTCGTCGTGCCTGCGTAAATCGCTAAGAGTGCGGCAAGGAAAGTGCCCGCCATATTTGCGGTGAAAACAATACCCCAAAGCTTAGCCGCTTGCAGGAACTTCCGACGGCGTGGGCGGGCCAGGATGGGTAGGACGACGGTGATCGTGTTTTCGGTGAATAGCTGCAGCCGGGACAGAATCACCAAGCAGAAATCTACTGTATATCCAAGGTTCTCGATCAGGTGCTGATAGGGGCTGTCCGTAAGTTGATCATGTAACATGGCCTCTGCCAGAACAGAGGTGGAGATTCCGAGACCGGCGGCCACACCTGACCACCAAAGCGAGATCGCCGGGCGGCTCAGCTCTTCTTCGCCCTCGTGACGGATGACGGAATATATAGCGACGGCAGACAGACCGCGGTGGGCGATCACTTGCTCGCGCTCAGTTTGTGTCAGCGCTGCGTCTGGCTGTTCAGCCTCCCGCTCAGCTTCTTCGCGCTGCTGGCGACGTTGCTTGCGTTCTGCCAGTTCAGCCGCATCAAGGTCGCGCTCAGCCTGATTATCGGCCTCTTGCGTATTTTCGCTATCAGCCTTCATCGCAATATCCCTCAGATGCATCAATGCAAACTGAACGACTTAGGACGATTGAGGTTCCGCTTTAGCTTGCGAGCAGGCCGCCATCTACGTGCAATTCGGAGCCGGTGATGTAGCTGGCGTCATCGCTTGCCAGGAACAGGCAGGCCTTCGCGACGTCTTCAGCTGTGCCGTTGCGGCCCAGGGGCACACGCTTCAGCATTTTGGCGCGGACAACAGGGTCTGCCGTGGCACCCGATGTCCGCATGGGCGGCATTAGGCCAGGGTGGACTGAATTCACACGGATGTTCTCTGGCGCATGGCGGACTGCGGCGGACTTTGTGATTGTCCGCACGGCACCTTTAGACGCGTTATAGCCGTGGTGAATATTGCTCTGGCCGGTATTACCGGAAATCGACGACAGGTTGACAATTGATCCGCCGCCTTTGCCCGCCATAACGGGGATCACGTGCTTCATGCCCAAGAATACGCCATCCACGTTGACGGCCATCAACAAACGCCATCCAGCATCATCGAATGGATCGTCATAGGCGCTGCCTGAGACGCCGGCATTGTTGACCAGAATATCGATCTGGCCGAATGCGCCTTGGGCATTCTGGACTAACGCAGCCCATTCACTGTCCTGGGTTACGTCCAGCTTCCAATATCGGGCTTCACCGCTAGCGGCTTCGATCTCTGCGACGCGCTTTGGCCCTTCTTCTTCCAGAATATCGGCGATAACGACTTTCGCACCCTCTGCAGCGAAAATCTTGGCCGTCTCCGCCCCCATGCCAAACGCGCCGCCGGTGATGATAGCGACCTTGCCATCCAATCTACCTGCCATTTTAGCCTCCCTTGCGGTTAGTTCGCGCGAAGCGGTGCGCCAGCCAAGTGCATGCCGCCGTCTGCCAGTAGGAATTCACCCGTGATGTGGCTGCCGGATTCCAGGAACATCAGAATGGCTTCGGCCATGTGTTCCGGTCCGCCAGCGCGGCGGAGGGCTGTTGTGTCCTCCAGGTGCTTCTTGGTGGTGTCATACCGATCAGCACCCATGCCTTCACGCAGCCATGAGCCTTGGACGAAGCCTGGGCATACAGTGTTTACCCGGATTTCAGGCCCAAGCGCACGGGCCAGTGACAGCGTCATGGTGTTGACCGCGCCCTTGGACGCCGCATAAGCGATGCAGGAGCCTGTACCCATCACACCAGCGATAGACGACACATTCACAACGGAACCATCACCAGACGCCTTCAGGTGTGGACGGGCGGCGCGGACCATCTGGTATCCGCCAACCACGTTGATGCGATAGATGCCCAGAAAATCATCCGCATCCAGGCCATCGAGATCATCGTGCGCGACGAATTTTGTGGTGCCAGCATTGTTCACCAAGCAATCCACTCGGCCCCATTTATCAACGGCGGCCTGCACTAACCGGCGGCAATCAGCGTCATCGCCGACGTCGGCCTTAACGGCAATTGCCTCAACGCCTTTTGCGCGGCATTCGTCCGCAACGGCTTCAGCTGGGCCTTCACTGCGGGAATAGTTGATGACCACGTTGCAGCCCCGGTCCGCCAACATGCGTGCGGCCGCAGCGCCAATCCCGGAGGAGGAGCCGGTGACTATGGCGACTTTGCCCTTCAATCTGCTTTCCATAATGCGCTGCCCTATTTCATCGGTGAGTGGTCGGAGGGAACCATAAGCGTCGACCACATTTCTTCGATCATGGATCCGCTCTGCTTCAGGAATGCTTGCCAGCCTGGGTCGCCTGCAGCACCGCCGCGTGCTTTCATCCGTGCGTCGAAGTCCTTGTATGCCCAGATGTGGCAGACCTCATTTGGCTGTCCGGCTTCAGTTGCCCACATGCCGACGATCTTTGAGTATTTTTCCCGATGCTCCATGGCGTCCTTAAAGATTGACGTCCATTTGCCCATGGCGCCGGGGCGGAGGCGATAGTTCCGGAACTCATACAGATTGCCATCACTTGCTGGCGCTGTCGGAGCGATATGGGCGTTCAGCAGGCGGATATCCTGGCGGAGCATATGTTCGCGAACCAGGGGTAGGTATTCATTCTCCCAACGCGGATTCTTAGATAGCTCGACGCGGAGCCGAGCGCGCTCGTTCAGGTCTGAATAGCTCCATAGATGCATGACTTGGTTCAGTGGGCCAACTTCTGTCAGCCAATAGCCTTCCAGTTTGCCGTAATTGTCTCCGCGAATATCACGGGCGACGGTGCCAGAGTTTTTGGCGACCAGCGGCGCAGTGCCGGGCTTAACTGTGTAGGTGCGGCTGTCTCTTATACACATCTGACGCTGCCGACGAATAGAGAGG
>CAJXVF010000311.1 GCA_913060845.1 uncultured Alphaproteobacteria bacterium
TTGCTGCTGCATCTTGCCGACGGCGATACAGGCCTCGCGCAGCTTGATCTTGCCGTTCTGGCAGGCATCACAGGGCCAACCCTAGTCCGCCAGATCGATCAATTGGAGGCGGCGGGCTTTGTGCGACGCCGCGAAGATGACAACGACCGGCGCGTCAAACGCGTCACCCTTACAACAGCAGGCCGTGCGAAGCTGGAGGACGTAGACCAAGTCGCCTCCGCCCTACGCGCCGACATGCTCATCGATTCCGATCCGAAAGAAATAGAGGCCATGATGGCGCTTTTGGCGAAACTGACCCGGCGTATCGAGACCCTTACCTCTGCTGAAGCAAAGGGAGCAGCCTGATATGTCAACGGACAACGATGCAAAGCCAACCGCTGAACCCACTCCGGCTGAGCAGGCAAAGCCTGCGGTTACGACAAGCTCGCCGCCAAACATTCGGCGCAAGTCGGGCGGGATGCGGTTCGTCCGCTATGGCTTGATAGGCCTCGTCGCGATTGCAGCCATCGTGTTTGGCGCACGTGAAGTCATCAGCCGCATGACCCATGTGTATGAATATGACGCCCGCGTCATGACAGATCACGTGACCATCTCCAGCCGGGTCGACGGCGTATTGCGCGACCTGAAGGTTGATACAGGCGACACGGTGGCAGCAGGTGCTGCACTGGCGCAAATGGATGATCGCGTTCCGGCCCTTGAGCTGAGAGCGCTACAGGCTGAATTGGCCGCGCTACAAACCGAGCGTAGCCAGTATGTCGCCCGCTCCAGCATGGTCACGCAACAGACTGATAGCCGCTACGCAACGCGCCTGACCAGTATCCGTGCGGAACGCGCGCGGCGCGGTGCTCTCGTAGCTGAACTTCGCCTCGCACGGCAGGAGTATAAGCGATTCAAGAGCCTGTTCGATAAGCGCGTGATCGCCCGCTCTCGCCTTGACCGGGCCGAATCAGAAGTATCCCGTCTCGCCAGTGATGTTCGCCGGGCAGACGCTGAAATCGCCTCGTCCCGTGGCGAAGCACAGGAAGCGCAAGCAGATAAGGCCGAACTCTCTGTGATTGAACAGGAAGCCGCACTGGTCGATTTCAAGGAAGCCATGCTGCGCGCTCGCATCGCCCGGCACGAAGCGCTTTTGAGCTATCGCACGATCCAAACACCGAAGTCCGGAGTAATTGACCGGGTATTCGTCGAAGAAGGTGAATTTCTGGGTGAAGGACGGCGCGTGTTGATGTTGCACGATCCAGAAAACACATGGATCGAAGCCAATATAAAGGAAACCCAGGTGCGGCGCCTCAAAATCGGCCAACGTGTCGCCATTGATGTTGACGCTTATCCAGACGACAAATTCATCGGGCGCGTCGCCAAGATTGGCGGGGCTGCCACGTCCAGCTTCGCTCTGCTGCCTACACCAAATCCAAGCGGCAACTTCACCAAAGTCACCCAGCGGATTCCGGTGAAGATCACGTTTGAACAGCGTCCTCGCCCTTTGGCGCCCGGAATGATGGTTGAAGTTGAGATCGACACCCGCGACGGCGGCTGATCCGGCCCTGCACGATGCAAGCCAATCTGCCGACTTACGCCCAGTATTCGGAGACCCAACGCTGGTTGATGACCGGTGCCACGCTAATCGGCATGATCGCCATGGTGCTGTCATCGACCAGCGTCACGGTGGCTGTGCCGAATGTGATGGGCGCGTTTGGGGTTGGCCAGGATAAGGCGCAATGGCTTTCCACCGCCTATTTCGCGGCCATGACAGGCGCGATGCTCCTAACATCATGGCTGCAAAACAGGTTTGGCCAACGCACGGTCTTTCTCGGCACGATGGTCGCATTCGCAGCCGGGTCTTTCCTGGCGGCAGGCGCGCCGGACATGACGACGATCATCATTGCCCGTGTCATCCAGGGGTTCACCGCAGGCCTAATTCAACCGTTCACCATGTCCATCATCTTCACTGTGTTCCAACCCGAACGGCGCGGAACGGCGATGGGTTTGTTTGGGCTAGGCGTGGTGCTGGCACCAGCGCTCGGCCCCGCCATGGGCGGCATCATCGTTGATGAGCTTGGCTGGCGCATCGTATTCTTACTGCCTTTACCGCTGACCGCCGTCGCCACATTGGCCGGAGCCGCATTTCTGCCGAACCGCAAGCCTGGCCCTGCAGGCAAGTTTGATTGGATCGGGCTAATTCTGCTTTGCCTGTCGCTTGGTCTATTGTTGGACGGCTTAGCGAGCGGTCGCAGATATGGCTGGTCATCGGACAGAATTGTGCTGGAGCTAACGCTTGGCGTCCTGGCAACACTTGGATTCATATTACGCCAGCTTACCGTCCGCGCGCCGATGCTAGACCTCCGTCTCTACACCAATCCACAGTTCGCCTCTGCCGCTGTCGTTGGCCTGATCTTCGGCTTTGGAATGTTCGGATCAATTTACGCCATCGCTGTGTTTATGCAGCAGGTTCTGGGCTTTTCCGCGACCAAAGCCGGGGTCGCGTTGATCCCAGCCGGCATTCTAATGACCATCATGTTCCCGACCGCAGGCCGCCTTGTGGATAGGTTCCCAGCATATGTTTTGATCATGATCGGGCTGGTTTGGTTCTGCGTCGGCTTCGCGCTGATGTCGATTGCGGATGCAAGCACACCCTATTGGCTGTTTGTCTTCTTCACGCTCGTGAACCGGTTTGGCCTATCGTTGATTATCCCTTCGCTCAATACCGGCGCGCTTAGATCGCTGCAGCCCGATCAAGTCGGCCAAGGTGCGGGGATGGTGAATTTCGTGCGGACGCTTGGGGGTGCGGCTGGGGTCAATCTGATGGTGGTGTTCTTAGAGGGTGCTACGGCAAACCACACACAAACCATTGTTTCCAGCCAGACTCCAGACAATAGCGCCTCCCGCGAATTGCTGCGCCAGACTGAGCAATTGATGCGAGACGCGGGCGTACCCGCAACGGATGCAGCGGCAGGCGCGCTCCAGTATCTTGGGCAAACCGTCTATGCCCAAGGCCTGACGCAGGGCTTCCAAGACACGTTTATGCTGACAGCATTCATCGCTGCTGCAGCCCTCATCCCCGCCTATATCATGGGACGGGACGCCCGCCGCACACGCTGAACTTAGTCCGCCTGGTCAATCAGATGCAGGAATGATCCAGCAACGCGGCCTCGAACAGCGCCGAAAGCGCCAAGCGGCTTCCCAGTCGCATCTTCAGCGGTAGCGAAGGACGGCAAGTCAGTTGGCCGCTGAACCTCGTCCGCATGATGATGTTCATGGCCGCGATACCCGCCGCCCAATATGGGAGAGGCCTGGGCCATCCATATTCGCCGGTAACCAAGGCGGGTACGGGCGTCTTGCATGGACGTTTCAATCGGCAGCAATCCCGCCATGCCATGTCGCACGCCTTCCGCATCCGTCAATCCATCGCCCAGGACCATATAGCCACCACACTCGCCATAGATCAGCGCGGTTTCGGCTGCACTGAGTAGGCCATTCAGAAAGGCTGTCGAATTCGCAATGCGTCCGGCATGAAGCTCAGGATATCCGCCGGGAAGATACACGGCGTCCGCCGATGCGTCCGGCGCTGCATCCGCAAGTGGCGAGAATGGGAGAATTTCCGCTCCTGCGGCCCGCCAGCCATCAAGCACATGGGGATAAGCAAACCGGAACGCTTCATCCTGCGCAACGGCGATGCGCTGACCTAGCGGCGGGATTGGCGTGTAAAGCGCGACCGCGTTCGCCGCAACAGGTGCAGCAAACGTCAGCAGGCCATCTAGATCGACAGTTCCGGTAAGACGGCCCGCCACAGCCTCAAATGTTTCCGTCAGGCCGGTATGTTCACCCGCCTGGACAAGCCCAAGATGCCGCGATGGTAATTCCACCGCGGAATCCCGACCTATCCATCCGAGCGGATTGACACCGACTGAACGCGCGGCCTCTGCCAACAGTTCATAATGCCCCACATGCCCAATCCGCGTGAAAAGCACGCCGGCGATAGTGATGTCGCCTCGGTGACGCGCAAAACCCGATATCAGCGCGGCTGCAGATGCCGCCATGCCGCGCCCGTCGACCACTAGAACAATGGGCAAATTCAGGGCTTGCGCCAGGTCCGCTGTTGACCCTGCGCCATCCCGTGCACCATCAAATAGCCCCATCACGCCTTCGCCGATAATAAGGTTGGCGGAGCCTGCAATGCTGGCCAGCACAGACTGCTGGGTTTCAGTGCGCATGCCCCATGGATCAATGTTCGGCGCAATCCGACCAGCGCCTGCCGCGAGAAATCCGGGGTCAATGTAATCCGGCCCAGTTTTAAACCCGGAAACTGCAACGCCGCGCTGCCGGAAAGCCGCCAGCAGCAACGATGCTGTCTCTTATACACATCTGACGCTGCCGACGAATAGAGAGG
>CAJXVF010000312.1 GCA_913060845.1 uncultured Alphaproteobacteria bacterium
GTTCCAGGTTGTCGGCGCATGGCGAATGAGGGCGAGCAGCGTCATCGAATACCTATCCTTGTCAAAACCGTTTCAAGCCGCATTGCTGCCGCATCCAACGATTGCGTGGCCGCGACCCTGGCAGCGGCGCTACGGCCAAAAGCCTGACGGGCAGCGCCATCCTCAATCAAGTGCTGGACAGCAGCGGCAAACACTCCGGCGTCGCCTAGTGGTGTCAGCCAGCCAGATTGGCCGTCCTTGACTACGCTATGCACGCCGCCAGTGCGTCCTGCAACGACCGGCAATCCGCTCGCTTGGCCTTCCAGCATCGCCATGCCGAAGGCCTCCCTTTTGGCAGGCCAGACCATTATGTCCGCCGCCGCATAATATGCCGCCAGTGCCGCTTCGTCCAAAGATCCGGCAAAATGAACCCGGTCACCTGCCGCTTGGCGTAGTTGCGTCTCAATCTGGGGGCGTTTTGGCCCATCACCGACGACGAGCAGTTGCCAGTCCAATGTGTCTGGCAGTAGCCGGAGCGCATCTGCAAGAGCCGCATAGGATGCGGCTTTGTCGCCGCCGCGCATCATACCGACAGCGAGCAACCATGATGCGTCGGGATGGGCGCCTGTGTCTCGCGCGATACGCGCCCGTGCTTCAACCCGAGCTTGGCCTGCATTGGCATATGGGCGGATATCTAGAAACGGCGGGAAGTCGATAAGCGTGCTTGGATCATCAAGGAGCGGTGCCAAGCAAGCGGCGTCATTCGGGTTCAGGCAGAGGATCGCGGACGCCGCCCGCACACAGTGAGCAACCCGCTTATGGCTCAAATCCCAAGGGCCGCCTGCGCGTTTAGGCGCGTAACTCGCCTCCGCCAACACATAGGGCACGCCCATCCGTGCGGCGGCTTCGGGGCCGAACCAATCCGCCGCTTTGTAATACAGATGATAGGTGAACCAGAAATCTGCGGTACCCCCGAGCGCTTCAATTGCTGCCCTTACCCGCATCTCACCATCCGCCATCATGCGCGCCTGCGCGGCGGGATCACCCTTGGGTTCCCGGCTACGATAGTCTGAAGCGAGTGGCGTCTCTACGCCGATGCGTTCGAACGCCGCCCGAAATAGCCGGGCAATCCTGCGGTCACCGGAGGGTGCGGGATGATTGGGCGGTTTGAGAGGTGCGTAGAATGCAGCCCGCATCAAGCAACCGCGCGGCGGCCGGCATCCTGGGTCAGGAGTGCAGCAATCTGATCAACGCCTTCATTGAAATTGAACTCAGACCGGACACGCCCTTCCGCTGCCCGGCCAAGCCTAAGCCGCTGGTCAGGCTTGCGGATCAGGCTTTCAAGCGCTTTGGCGACCGCCGCTGCATCGCCCGGCGGGGTTAGCAGGCCAGTCTCATCATGGCGGATGAATTCTGGGATCGCTGAAACATCGGATGCTATCAGCGGCAGCGCCTGACTGGCGGCTTCCATCAGCACGTTTGGCAACCCATCCCGGTCCCCGTCCGCAGCGATCTTAGCAGGCAGTACGAAGAGGTCGGCTGCGCCATATGCTGCGATGACATCCGCCTGCGCCATGGCACCGCGCCAGGTAATTTTATCGGAAAGGCCAAGGCTTTCAGCCTGACGCTTCAATGCGTCCAGTAACGGCCCACCGCCAATGTGATCCAAGCGCCAATGCAGATTGTTCGGCAGCATAGAAAGCGCTGTGAGCAAGTCCTCCAGGCCCTTTTTTGGCACGGCCCGGCATACAGTCACCAATTTCACAGGTGCCTCCAGCTTAGAGCCATCGGCCATGCCATGGGGTGGTGCTGAGGGGAAGCGGCGAAGGTCTAAGCCGTGATACACAAGGTGCACACGATCCCGCGGCGCGCCGCCCGCGAATGCCAAATCCGCCAGATGGGCGGCCCCAGTGCCAGTGCAGGTCGCCGCCCATTCACAATCGGCTAGCTTCTCCCGAAGCTCCCAATCGGGCGACGTCCAGATATCCTTGGCGTGGGCGGAGACGCTCCATGGCCGCATTGTTAGGATCGCGGCATAGCGTGCGACACTGGCAGGCGTGTGCAGAAAGTGCGCGTAGATATGGCCGATATCAGCCGGCAGTTCCGCCGCCAACACTAAGGCCTGACCGAAACGGCGGATGCGGTTACGAGTCCGATCGCGCTTTAAATCTCGCCGCCAAACAGCATACGCGGTCTTATAAAGCGGTCCGCCCCGCAGCTTTCGCCAAGCCCGATACACTCGCATCGGCTCATGGTGCAGGTATTCCGGCAGATAGCTCACTGGCGCTTCGATTTCGCTGTGGATCGGGTGCCGTTTTTTATCTGTCGGGTGACGGAGTGAGAAAAACTTCAGCTTAAAGCCCCGTTCTTCTAGCCCACGCAATTCCTGAGCTATGAAAGTCTCAGAAAGGCGCGGATAGCCCTTCAGTAGGACAACAACCGTATCGCCATCAGGTATTTCACCAAGGTCGCTCACGCTTTGGATCTCAAGAGCCCAGGCCTTGCCCAGCAAGCTTAAGGCCGGGGTCACGGCCCGCTTCAAACGCTTTACCCGTCAACCGCAATACGCTCGGCAATCCATCCAGCAGTCCCGGTACGACGACGTCGGACGGCTTCGGCTGGTTGGGCAATCGACGAAGCGCGGTCGCCATAGCCTCTGCCGTGCGCGGACCATCGCCATCCAGAATGCCCGTGAGCCCAAGATCGGCAGCCCGGCTCGCGCGAATGTACTGCTCCATGCGCGGCTTTGTGCGGGGCATGATGATCGCACGTTTATCAAACGACAGGATTTCGCAGAACGTATTGTAGCCGCCCATGGCGATCACGCCTTCCGCAGCGTCGATCAGCGTTTCGATATGAGCGTCGAAAGTCAGCCCATCGACGGAATCAAGCCGGGCGCAACGCTCGCGGAACTCGCGCTGGCGATCCTGGCTCATGAACGGGCCAAATACGATGAGGGCGCGTGGATACAAATCAGGCGTCGCCTCGTAGGCGCGCAGGACCCAGTCAACCAGATCCTCACCATCACCGCCGCCGCCAGGGGTTACCAGAATAAATGGCTCATCGATCAACGAAAGCGCCTCAAGCGAGCTTGGCGTTTCCGGTGCTTCGCGCTCCAAGTATCCGGTGTAAACCAGTTTCCGACGAACGGATTCCGGCACGTTCAATCCCGCCAGCGGTTCACAGATATGCGGCAGGCCATAGACCCAGATTTCGTCGTAAAGGTCACGCAGGGCCGGCATCGCGTTCTTGCGTTCCCACTCAGGCGCCAGCTGGTCCGGTTCATCCATTACGTCGCGGAGGCCGAGCACAAGGCGGCACCCGCGCGATTTCAACATTGTCAGCGTTTCATGGCATTCGCCGCGCAGACCTAGCGGCTCTTTATCGACAATGAAGATATCGGGATCGAACACCTCCGCCGTGTGTTGGATAATAGAGGCGCGCATGGCCAGCGTATGTTCCGGTGCCAAATCAAGCGCGAGGCTCGTGTAGTCGCCATCAGACAATTTGATCATGCCTGGCACACGGACGAAATCGACCCTGGATGCGAAATCGAAGCTGCCAATAATTGGGGAGCCAGACAGAATCAGCACAGATAAGTCTTCGTAGGCCTTCACCAATGCATTAGCGATCGCACGGCACCGACGGAGATGGCCGAGGCCAAAGCTATCGTGGCTATAGATCAGTACGCGTTTTCCGCCCTGGCGGCGCGCCGGCACGTTGGTTGGCGTCATCGCTTCGCCGCCTCCTTCGCTGCGTTCGCCCTATTGAGCGCACGCGTCTCCCCAAGTCTGCAGGGCTCTTATGGCTTATGAATGCTCTAACAAGCCCTTACAGGCCGCCACATATGACATAACCGCCCCTGACAGGAAAGGGTTCCGACCTGTTCAGGTGTTACAGCATCGGTTCGTTCTTGATGGGGCGTTTTCCCGGAGAATCGTATGGTGTAGTCTGTCGCTTAGTGGTAGTCCGAAGCATAGCCTTTACAGGCAAGCGCAATTGCGCGCGATTTGGACAGTTCAAGAGTACGCGTGTTAGGGAGCAAACTATGAGCAACGGCGGCGTAATGGCAGGCAAACGCGGCTTGATTATGGGCGTTGCGAATGACCGGTCATTGGCCTGGGGCATCGCGAAAGCCGTGGCTGATGCTGGCGGCGAACTGGCGTTCACCTATCAGGGCGATGCTCTGGAGAAGCGCGTGCGTCCACTGGCTGAAAGCGTTGGCGCTAAACTGGTGCTGCCGTGCGATGTCACATCTGTAGAAAGCATGGATGCGACATTCAAAACGCTAAAGGATGAATGGGGCACGATGGATTTCGCGCTCCACGCCATCGCTTATTCGGATAAGAACGAACTGCGCGGTCGCTATGCCGACACCAGCCGTGAG
>CAJXVF010000313.1 GCA_913060845.1 uncultured Alphaproteobacteria bacterium
TACACCTCTCTATTCGTCGGCAGCGTCAGATGTGTATAAGAGACAGGCTTTGAATTCTGGGTCGGCGTCCAGGGCTTCCGGTGCTTCTGCCGCAGTCTTGCCCATGTCCTCGGCACGGACAATCACCATTGGAACGGCGAGATCTACGCAGGAGACCGTCAGGCCATCCATCACATCCGTCGGATTTCCAGTTGGCAGCAGGCGGCCCGTCTTCGCGCCAATCGGATCAAGCATTGCGAGCTGAACGCCAGGCCAAAGGCCCATTACGCCCGGGATTTCGGTTTCTGAGGCTACGGGCTGGTTAGGTTCCGGCATGTCGATCAGTGTGTGCGTCACCACACCGGTATTGGTGTTGAAAATCCGCATGCGGTTCACGCCTGGTTCTAGGGACGCCAAGCCGACTTGCGCCGCAAAGACTGGCAGTGCTGCGGACATGTTCCCACAATTCACGCTCCAATCTATTGCCGCTTTGGTCGGCGCTAGTTGGGCCAGCGTGCTGTTGATATCGGCGTCGGTGCTATCCGAACGATTGACGATGAACACTTTGCAGCTTTGCGGAATGCCACGCCCAAGCCCCGTGATTTGTGAATTCTTGCCGACCTCACCCTCAAGCGGTACGCCCATAATGTGACGGATTAGCTCTTCCCGCAGCGCTGCGTCTTCCGGCAAATGCGGCTCGTATAAAACGATCCCAGTCGAGGTGCCGCCGCGCATATGGTAGACGGGAATTTCGAGGACGCCGTCAAAGAAACGCGGGCATTGGCCGTGATACGAAGCAGCTTGGCTCAATCTAATATTCCTTTCAGGGCTATCAATTTCAGCCCTTTCTAAGATCATGCCGCCGCCCTAAACCATGATCAAGCCGGGCCTGACCCTGGGTCTTCCCTAGGAAGTGCATGTCAGTGTTCGCCCAACTGTCGTTTTGCTGCTTCTAGCACCATATCCGGCGTTTCGCCTGCTTCGCGGCGTTCGGCGATGCTGGCAGACTTGGCGCGTTTGGCGAGGCGTTGGCCGTCGGCGCTTAGGACCAGGCGGTGGTGGCGGTATGCGGGTGTTGGGAGGCCAAGGAGGCGTTGGAGGAGGGCTTGGATGTCAGTCGCAGGTTTGAGGTCACTGCCGCGTGTCACCAGCGTCACGCCGGATGCAGCGTCATCGATCACTACTGCTAGATGATATGATCCCGGCGCATCCTTCCGGCTGAGCACGATATCGCCGAATTGCAGCGGGACTGCGGTGATCGCATTGCTGCCTTCGCGCCATCGTATAGCGCCAGTCCGGGCGATGGCTGCAGCTGTATCTAGTCGGACAGCATACGCTTCCCCATCGTGGATGCGGGCGGCAGCATCAACTTTGGGAATGGTTCTGCAGGTTCCGGGATAGATCGGTCCATCGGGGCCATGGGGTGCTGCACCGGCATTGGCTATCTCATCGGCGATGGCGCGGCGCGTGCAGAAGCACGGGTATGTCAGGCCTTCTGCGCTGAGGTGGTCTAGCGCGGATTGGTAGGCCGCACTGCGGTCCGATTGTCGGATGATTGGGCCGTCCCAATCCAGGCCAAGCCAGCGCAGGTCGTCCAGAATGGCGGCTTCAAATTCAGGGCGCGCGCGGCCTTGGTCTAAGTCTTCAATCCGCAACAGAAACCGACCGCCAGCTTCCTTGGCGGCGTTCCATGCGAACCATGCGGCATAGGCGCTACCTAGATGGAGCGGGCCGGTTGGGCTTGGCGCGAAGCGGGTGATGATGTCCATCGCCGCTACTCTCGCCAATGCCCTTCCAAATCCTGCTTAGGCGGACTGCTTATCCAATTCCAACAGCAGTGCGTCGCCCATCTGTGTGGTCGAGACAACTTTATCGTTCGGCCCAGCGATATCACCTGTGCGGAATCCAGCAGCCAGCACGTTGGCGACTGCATTCTCAACCATATTCGCGTCTTCGCCCATGTCGAACGAGTAGCGGAGCAACATTGCGAAGCTCAGCACTTCGGCGATTGGGTTGGCTTTGCCCTGGCCAGCAATATCGGGTGCAGAGCCATGGACCGGTTCGTAGAGCGCTTTGCGGGCACCTGTGGTCGGGTCTTCAGCACCGAGTGAAGCGGATGGCAGCATGCCGAGCGAGCCTGTCAGCATGGCTGCGCAATCGCTGAGGATATCGCCGAACAGGTTGTCGGTGACGATCACGTCGAATTGCTTTGGCTGGCGGACCAGCTGCATGGCGCAGTTATCAGCATACATGTGGTCCAGCTGCACATCTGGGAACTCGTCGTCATGGATGCGCTGGGTAACTTCGCGCCAGAGCACGCCAGATTCCATCACATTGGCTTTCTCGACCGACATGACCCGGTTGCTACGCTTGCGCGCAAGCTCAAACCCAACGCGGGCAATGCGTTCAATCTCACTCTCAGTATAGCTTTGAGTGTTGAACCCACGGCGTTCACCGGAAGGCATGGTTTCAATGCCGCGCGGCTCGCCGAAATAGATGCCGCCCGTGAGTTCGCGCAGGATCATGATATCAAGACCGGCAACGAGCTCTTTCTTGAGGGAGGACGCATCAGCCAGTGCATCGAACACCATTGCCGGGCGGAGGTTCGCATAGAGCTGCATTTCTTTGCGAAGGCGCAGCAGGCCGCGCTCTGGCTGAACGCCGAAATCCAGCTTTTCCCATTGTGGTCCACCGACAGAGCCGAACAGCACTGCGTCCACATGCATGGCGTCGGCCATGGTCTCATCGGTCAATGGGATGCCGTGCTTATCAATTGCCGCACCGCCGACGAGGCCTTCGGACAAGTCGAATGTCACGTGCCGACGCTTGTCCATCCAGTCTACGACCCGGCGGACTTCGCCAACGACTTCGGGGCCAATGCCATCGCCCGGCAGCACCAATACTTTCTTGTTCGACGCCATTAATCTGTTCCTGTGTGCAAGAGTGAATGCTTATTTGATGCTCACTGTAGCGCCGAAAACGGTTAGCGGAAATGCGGTAACGTTACGCGGCCTATTTCTGAACGGCTGCGAGCGCACTCGCGAAATCCAACATCTCCCGGTGCGGCTTCACAGCGTGGACGCGAATGATCTGTGCTGCACCTTGGTTGATCGCAGCCATATTCGCGCTGAGCGTTCCGGCAAGCCGGTCACCCACTTCTTTATTGCCGGAGAAATGACCGATGAAGCCTTTTCTGGAAAGGCCGATCAGCAGTGGCAAACCCATAGTCTGCAATTCGCCAACGCGTGCCAGAACATCCAGGCTCTGTTCGAAGGATTTTCCGAAGCCAAAGCCGGGATCAAGGATGATGCGATTGGTTTGAATTCCCGCTTGGTGGGAGATCTCAAGAGACTTTTCCAGGAAGGCCTTAATGTCAGCGATCATGTCGATATCAGGATCGATTGCATCACGATTATGCATGCAGATGATGGGACATCCAGCATCGGCGACGACCCTCGCCATCAAAGGGTCTCGCTGCAGGCCCCAGATGTCATTGACGATGTGTGCGCCTGCATCCAATGCGGCACGCGCCGTGGCGGCCTTGTAGGTGTCCACTGATATTGGCGTTTCGACGGCAGCGGTGACGGCGTGGATGACAGGCATAATCCGCCGCTGCTCAGCTTCAGCGTCCACGGGCGTATGGCCGGGCCTCGTCGACTCGCCGCCAATATCGATTATGTCCGCGCCCGCGTTCGCCATTTCTATGGCATGCGCGATTGCAGGGCCTGATGCATCGAATTGGCCGCCGTCGGAGAATGAGTCCGGCGTGACATTCAAAATGCCCATGAGTAGTGGCGGCCCGGCGAGGCGGGCCATGAAGGCGTCGGGGTCAAACATGTTATTTACTGGTCGCGATGAAGACGCCATCCCAATCTTCGCCTGGCGGGTTGGCTTTGAAGTCTGTCAGGCGTTCTTCGTAAAGCTCGTACAGAACGGTTAGATCAATCACGTCGACCATTTCTTTCCGCCCTTGATCCAGCAATTCAAACGCTTCATCCCAACGTTGGCCTGCATATGCTGCAAGCATCTTGATATGGGTTTCACGAAGCTGCAGGAATTTCTCGCTCTCAAGCAAATCCTTATCGCCGGTGACGCAGTGAATGCGCACGGGCTCTGTCTTGCCCTTCACCTGGAGCAGATCAAGCTCAAGTGTCGCTTTGTCGGTCAACTGCACCAATGTGTTGGCGCCAATAACGATATCGACGCCATAGGTCTTGGACTGGCCTTCCAAGCGCGCCGCAAGGTTCACGTCATCGCCAAGCACGGAGTAATCGAAGCGCTGGTCTGATCCCATATTGCCGACGCAGACAACGCCCGTATTCAAGCCGATACCTGTCTCTTATACACATCTGACGCTGCCGACGAATAGAGAGGTGTA
>CAJXVF010000314.1 GCA_913060845.1 uncultured Alphaproteobacteria bacterium
GAGATGTAGAGAGGTCTCGTGGGCTCGGAGATGTGTATAAGAGACAGTCATTACAGGCCGCGTCGCAGATCCATCGCTATTTCTTGCCCCCATCGTTAACCAGTTCGGTTGGGCGCGGGATGATTGGACGAAACTTGGCCAGGGCACACTTGTCGGTCACCTGATGGAGTGCGGCATGCAGATCACTGGCGGCTATTTCGCTGACCCAGGCCGCAAGCATGTGCCAAGGCCCGCTGAATGCGGCTATCCCATCGCTGCGATTAATGCCGATGGCCGCGCTGAAATTACCAAGCTCGAGACTGCAGGCGGCATGGTCAACATGGCGACTGTCAAAGAACAGTTGATGTATGAGGTCCACGACCCCACGCGTTATCTAACGCCTGATGTAACGGCGGATTTCTCTACCGCGCGCCTCAATGAATCCGGCCAGGACCGTGTGCGCGTCGCAAGCGCTGGTGGAACGGAACGGCCAAAGCAGCTCAAAGTCACTGTCGGGTTTGATGGCGGCCTGCTTGGGGAAGCCGGGGTTAGCTATGCAGGCGTAAACGCCGCCGCCCGTGCGCGCCTCGCGGCAGATATTCTGCGCCAACGGTTCGATGATGTGCCGGGCATGGCCGGACAATACCGGGTTGATTTGATCGGCCTGAATTCTGTCCACGGAACCGCCAAGCCGGATGCTGAAGGCGAAAGCCAGGATGTCCGAGTGCGCGCCGCAATGCGCTCCATGGACCGGGATATGATCGAGACTATGCTTTGGGAAGTCGAGGCGATGCTGTGCTGCGGCCCGGCAGGTGGCGGCGGGTATCGTGGCCAGATCACGCCGGGCGTTGTCACGCACTCAACGATGATCGACCGGGACGCCATCTCCCCAAGCGTGAAGGTATATGAGGCATGAGCCGCAAAGTGCCTCTGCATGATCTTGCTCATGCCCGCGCTGGCGATAAGGGCAACACATCCAATATATCCGTGTGGGCCTATGATCCAGGTGACTATCCGCTGATTAAAGACCAGCTGACGCCAGAGCGCATCAAGGCCGCTTTTCCCAAGCTTATTACCGGTGATGTCGTTCGCTATGAGCTGGACCACCTGCACGGCTTGAACTTTGTGTTGGGCGAAGCGCTGGAGGGCGGGGTGAATACCTCACTCGGCCTTGATAGCCATGGCAAGTCCTGGAGCTTCCTGGTTCTGGGACTAGAACTCGACGTGCCGGACAATTTGGCCTGATGGCCCAAAAAGACTGTTGGAGCAATTGATGTATCGCATTGGTGTAGATGTAGGCGGCACGTTCACGGATGTGGTCGCGGTGAGCGATGATGGCGGCGTGACGCTGGCCAAGTCCCCCTCCACGCCGGAGGACCAGTCTATCGGCGTGATGGACGGCCTGGAACGGTTGGCCGCGCGCCTGGATACGGATCTGGCAGGGCTATTCGCCCAAACGGATCGCATTGTTCACGGTGCCACGGTCGCCACCAATGCGCTGTTGGAACGCAAGGGCGCGAAGGTTGGCCTGCTCACCACCGAAGGCCACCGGGACATCCTGGAAATGCGTGAGGGCCTGAAGCCTGAACGCTACAACATGCGCATGCCGCCTGCCCCGCCGCTCATCCCACGCAGCCTACGCCTAGGCGTTAAGGAACGGCTCCGGCCTGATGGACGGGTTGAGGTGGCGCTTGACCAAGCATCGCTTGATGCGGCAATCGCCACACTAAAGCAGGAAGGCGTTGAAGCGGTCGCGATCTGCTATCTGCACGCCTACAAAGATCCCGCCCACGAGCGCGCCAGCGCTGAGGCCGTGAAGGCCGCGCTTCCTGGAAAGTACGTCACGATTTCTGCCGATGTGCTGCCCCAGATCAAAGAATATGAGCGCGTATCGACAACGGCAGTGAATGCTTATGTCGGCCCTGCGGTCGGACGCTATTTGGGGCGCCTAGAAAATCGCCTGAAGGATTCAGGTTATGCCGGTCCAGTCCTGATTATTCTGTCCCACGGCGGGGTTGCACCCATCCAGGATACAATCCGCTTAGCCGCAGGCACGGTTCTATCCGGCCCTGCTGGCGGTGTGGCGGGCGCGCGGCGCTCTGCCGAACTTCTGGGCGCGCCGAACCTGATCCCGTTCGATATGGGCGGCACATCTACCGATATTTCCTTGATCTCCGGCGGTGAGGCCGCCCTTTCCTCAGACCGTGGCGTTGGCGGTGAGCGGGTGGCGCTGCCATCCCTAGACATCGTTTCTATTGGCGCAGGCGGCGGTTCCATCGCGCGGGTTGATGCAGGCGGCGTGTTGCATGTCGGGCCAGAAAGCTCTGGCGCGCAGCCGGGGCCAGCCTGCTACGGGCGCGGCGGTACACAGCCGACAACAACCGACGCCAGCGTCGTGCTGGGCCTGCTTGATGCCGAAAACTTCCTAGGTGGTGCGGCCACGCTCGACAAACCGGCGGCAGAGAAAGCGCTGGACGGTCTCGCAGAAACGCTGGGGTTGGACCGGATGACGGCAGCCGAAGGCGTCCACCGCGTCGTCAACACCAATATGGCCGAGGGCGTCCGCCTTGTGTCCGTCCGTCGCGGCGTTGATCCCCGTAAGTTCGCAATGCTGTCCTTTGGTGGTGCCGCTGGCGTGCATATCACGGAGATCGCGCGGCAATTGGATGTGGACCGGGCGTTCGCACCACGCGTCGCCTCCGTTCTCTCAGCCTGGGGCATGCTGGCGACAGATCTTCGCTTCGAGGCCTCGCGCAGCCATATCGGCGATGCAACGGCACTCGATGCAGGCGCCCTGCGCAATCTGTTCAGTGAACTTGAAGCCGAAGCGCGCGCCCGCCTGGATACCGCTGGGTTTGAGGGTGAAGTACAAGTTCGTCCCTCTGCCGACATGCGCTATGGCGAGCAGATCTTTGAGATCGATGTGGCGCTGGATGGCCTGGACTTCGATGCTGACAACCTGCTGGACGAAGTCGCCAAACGCTTCCATGCCCGCCATGAGGAACTGTTCACCTATAGCCTGCCAGACCAAGAACCTGTGCTGGTAAACGCCCGCGCTGCTGCGATTGGCGTGCTGCCTGCCCTGCCACAAGAACCGGCTGCACCACCTTCTGAACCCGCACCGCCTAGCACCCATCGCCAAGTCTATATGGGTGGGGAATGGCTGGAGACGCCGGTTTACGACTTTGATGCGCTGGCACCTGGGCAGGAAATTCCTGGCCCAGCCATCGTGGAATCTGAAACAACGACCGTTGTGTTACGGCCTTTGGATGTCGCAACGACAACGCCATTCCGTTGGCTGGATATCAAAGTTGGGCGCGAGGGCGGCTAACCGTAGGCGACTGCCAGCAGTACAAGCCCAAGCGCTAAGCGGTAGATCACGAACGGCATGAAGCTGGCGCGCTTTAGCCAGCGCATCATCAGCCAGATGGCACCATAGGCGGCGATGAAGGAAAGTGCTGCCCCAAGTGCTGCGTCAGCGCCCAACGCCATGTCCCCTGCTTGCCAGAGGTCAAGGCCTGCAAGCGCGCCGGCGCCCGCAATGGTCGGGATGGCAAGTAACAGGGCGAACCGCGCCGCTTCCTCCCGGCTTAGCTGAAGCGCACGGGCTGCCGTCATCGCAACGCCGGATCGGCTGACGCCTGGAATGAGTGCGAAGGCCTGCGCAGCACCAATTGTCAGCGCGCCCTTCCAGCCAAGATCAAGTGTACGTTTGGCTGCTGGCAACCGGTCCGCCCACCCAAGCGCCAATCCAAAAATCAACGTTGTCCATGCGATGGTTTCAACACCGCGCAAATGGTCTGTGATCAGGCCTTTCAACAAAGCGCCTGCAAGGATGGCGGGAATTGTGGCGACCAGCACCAGCCAAGCCAACCGCGCATCACCTTCGCGCTTACCCGCTAACAGGCCAAATCCGCCCCGGATAAGTGCGGCAACGTCGTTGCAAAAATACAGTATGACGGCGAAAAGCGTGCCCACATGCAATGCGACGTCCAGCGCCAGCATATTCGCGCCACCGCCCGCTTCCCCCCACGCAAGGCGCGTGAGCACCAGATGAGCGGAGGAACTGACTGGCAGGAATTCCGTTATGCCTTGAACGAGCGCCAGCAGCGCCAAAAGTGCGAACGGCATCGACTGGCAGCCGGATCAGCGTTGTTGCAGGAAGGGCGCTAAACCGTTTGGAATACGGTTGTTCAATTCAGCATCCAGGCGCGCAGCCACATCCCGCAGCATCCGGTCAAGCTGCTTGCGCTTTTCGTCCTCATCCGCACTTTCTTTGCGGGTGGAAATAAGGCTCGCATCTGCCCGCACTTCACCGGTTCTAGCCTGTCTCTTATACACATCTGACGCTGCCGACGAATAGAGAGG
>CAJXVF010000315.1 GCA_913060845.1 uncultured Alphaproteobacteria bacterium
CGAGATGTAGAGAGGTCTCGTGGGCTCGGAGATGTGTATAAGAGACAGGCCTATGGCCAAACCGAACTGGCACCGCTCGCAACACTTTTGGGCTCCGACTATCACGTGTTGGATGGCCCAAAGGCAGAGAAAATTCGGTCCGTTGGTCAAGCGGTTCCAGCGGTTGAGATTGAGGTCGTTGATGAGACAGGTGCGGAAGCCCCGCGCGGCCAGTCGGGTGAAGTTCGGGTGCGTGGCGCCAATGCGATGCTGGGCTATTGGAATAAGCCGGAGCAGACCGCAGAAACGTTGAAAGACGGTTGGGTCTATACCGGTGACGGGGGCGTTATGGATGAGGAAGGGTTCCTCTATATCGTTGACCGGGTGAAGGACATGATCATCACTGGCGGTGAGAACGTGTTTTCCGCCGAAGTTGAGAACGCCATTATGCAGTTCCCTGGCCTTTCAGAATGCGCCGTGATCGGCATTCCAGACGACCGATGGGGAGAGGCTGTCCACGCGATTGTTGTCCCGCGTGCTGGCCAAACGCCTGATCCAGCAGCTGTCGTTGCGCACTGCCGGGATCTGATCGCGCCCTATAAATGCCCACGCACTGTTGAGGTACGGGCAGAGGCTTTGCCGAAATCTGGTGCTGGCAAAATCCAGAAATTTGAACTTCGGGCACCCTTCTGGGAAGGCCGGGACCGGAATGTCGGGTAGTGACGGGTCAAGATCGCGCTGGGCCACTGCCCGGATATTACCCATCGCCCTGGCCGGTGGAGTGTGGCGGTAACAGGCGGCAGAAAGCGGCTGCCGGTGGATTGAATGCACGCGGCAGTGAAGCCCGCGTCATTTGCCGGAATGATGATCGTTGGCATGTCATGGCGATCCGTCGGGGGCCGGGCGAGATCTATGTCGGCGGAACAATGCCTGCTTGGCAGGGGCCAGAGCCTTTTGGCTGGCTGCAAAAGCTAGACCCAGAAACCTTAGCACCGCTTGCCTCGTCCCCAGAATTGCCAGCGGGCGGCCATGTTTGGTTCGGCGCGATTGCGGCCCATGCGAATGGCGATATCTATGAGGTCAACGGTTGCTACATGCATCGCCTTGACCCTGATTGCCAAGTGGCGACGGAACGGCGCTTGCCTGTCGATCAAGCCCATAACGGCATGCTGATTTTGAGCGACGGCAGCATTGTCACCAAGGACCTCCGGCTTGCAGGGCAGGGGCCATCCACGATCACAAGGCTTGCCGCCGATGGGCTTGAGGTGATTGGTGAGCCGCTACGTTTGCCTGAAGGCTCCATGGGACGGATCGCCAGCGATCTGACCGCTGATGGCGAGTTCATCTACATTCCAGGGATCGAACATGTTTGGCGCATCCATGTTGATGGCGACCGCATGGCGGTGGACGAAAAATGGCGACCGCAATATCGCGGGGAACCCGGTCCGCAAGGCCTGTCATGGGATGGCTGCATTTCATCCGATGCGCTCTGGCTGATGGACAATGGCGATATAGATAGCCTGCGGGCGATTTATGGCGTCCATCCAAATGGCCGGTTTGATGGCCCAGAGCATCGCTTAAGCTGGCGCCGTCCCGCACCATGGGATGGCCCGCAGCGTTTGCTGAAAGTCTCGCTGAATAGCGGCGATATTCAATCAATTGCACCGTTTGGAACGCCGGGCGGCGGCATCATAGCGCCGCCGGTTTATGTGCCTGAACACAAGATGTGCATTGCGTGGGACAGCATTAATGGCGGCGTCGCCGGTATTTCAGATGCTGATGGCGATCTCAAAGTCAGCTGGACTGTCGATGCGCGACCATCCATGCAGCCAGTCGTATTTCCGGAAACAGGCGAATTCGTGATCAATGATTTTAAGCCGGACGATGACCAACTGATTGTCATTGATATCCAGACAGGTGAAGTGATTTACCGCGTTAGCACCGGATCGCATATCGCGAACGGCATGTTCCTCACACCAGGCGGTGACCGGGACATTTACTATTGCTCAACCTACGCCGTCGCCCGGGTGCAATGGGGCTGACGCTGCCATAGAAAAACCGGCTGGACAGGATGCGTCCAGCCGGTTCTCTGTCTTCAGCCAAGTGGCCGTTAGGCCAGTGAGGCTACGTCCGCGACCGTCTTGGACGGTTCTGGGCGGCTCGTATAGTCGGTGTCGATATCCGCCATACGAACAATGCCAGATGCATCAACGACGATCCGTGCTGGGATTGGTAGGGTCCAGCTGTTGTCGCCGTTGAATTTGGGCAAGTTCAAGCCGAAACCATCGTAGATTTCCTTGATTTGACTAGGCACTTCAAAGCGCAAACCAAGCTCTGCCGCATAGGCGTTGCCGGGGTCGCTTAGAAGGTGAAAGTTCAAGGTATTCTTGACCGCCATTTCAGCGTTGTGCTCAGGCAATTGGGGCGTGAGCGCTACGATGGTGGCGCCATATTGGGCGAGGTCGTCAGCTACCGCTTGCAAAGCATACAGCTCTGCGTTGCAGTAGGGTCACCAAACGCCGCGGAATACGGTTAGGACGACCGGGCCTTGGCTTAGCAGATCGCCGGAATGCACCTCAACGCCGTTAGCGTTACTGAGGCTGAAATCCGGTAGCGAGTCACCAACCTTGATCGTGTGATCAAGTATGCCAGACTCCCGTTGATCCACAGTCACCTGCTTCATAATTGCGCGTTTTTCAGACGGGATACGTTTGGCCGAAGCCTCCCGCATGCCCGCCAATTGGGCTTCAAGTGTCATGGTTGCTCCCATGGGTTAAGGCAGGCACCTGCGTCGTTGCAAGGCTTGCATCGGCACACACTGCCCGCGCGCATGTATTTCGCAAGATATATCTCTGTGAGGAATACCGCCGATACCTTTGCGGTAAGTGCAAAGGTCAGACGACTATTTGCATTCGGTCTGCTGCAAATCGGGCAATCCCAAACTCCGTCGGCTTGCCGTCGCTGTCCACATTGATGCTTTCAGTCACCAGGACAGGCCGACCACGGGGTAGAGCCAGACGCCGGATTTCATCTGCCGTGGGCGGGCGGGCATAAATCCGTGTTTCATGACGTTCATAGTCAGCGAGACCGGAGGATTTTAGCGCTTCAGTGATGGAATCCGTCGTTTCAAACGCCTGGCCCAGTTTTGGGAAACGTGCGACGCTGAAATAGTGGGAGGCGAGAGAGAAGGGCTCACCGTCAACTAGACCCATCCGCTCGACCCGCCATACCTGGGCGTTCTTTCTCAAGGTGAGGGCGGTGCGCGCGTCCCGCTGCACCGGTTCCTTCACGCAGGCAAGAATGCGTCCTGCGGAAATCCGTTGCTGGGCTGAAAGGTTAGCGCTGAATCGGACACGCTTACCGAGCGGGTAGTCGACAACCTCCCGGTTCACGAAGACGCCCCGGCCCTGTTCCGTGCGCACTAGCCCGCTTTCCGCCAGCGTCGCCAAAGCTCGGCGTACGGTATGGCGATTGACGTCGAAGCGCTCGGTCAGTTCTCGCTCAGTAGGTAGGCGACCATCCATGGCGGCAAATCTGTCCGCTTTGATGTCTTCCTCAAGCGCGGACGCGATCTGGCGCCAGAGCGTTGCGCCAGAGCCCCGGAGCAGTGGTGGTTCTTCGATAAATTTGTCCGTCATGAAAGCTTCATCATATCCAGCTTTACATCATTGCAGCCTGACGATAATGTGCAGATATGCGGATGTCTAGACAAATATGAAAGCTGTCTGATGTTAGACCAAAATCCAACCGACCAAACCCCAGCCCCCAACCAAGGGGGCGAAAACCAGAGAGCCGATTGGATGGGAGTGCTTGGTCGAGCGCCGGCGAAGTCGCTGGAGGCCAAGATGAAAGCCCTTGGCGATGCAACGTCGTTCGATTGGCTGCGCCAACCCGAGATTGGCGCGATCATGGTGCAAGGCCGGGCCGGCGGCACGGGCGCAGCCTTCAATATGGGTGAAATGACGGTTACTCGATGCGCGCTCAGGCTCGCAGGTGAGGCGGAGTCGGTTGGGCATGGTTATGTGCAGGGTCGTGATGCTCGGCACGCGGAACTGGCCGCGCTCGCAGACGCCTTGCTCCAAACCGAGAGGCAAGCGGAAGTCATGGATGCAGTGATCCGGCCGCTTAAGGCGGAGGAGGCGGCCAAGCGGCTAGCAGCCCGCCGGAAAGCTGGGGCCACTAAGGTCGATTTCTTCACCATGGTTCGGGCAGAAGGATAATGCCCATGCAGCCAGCCGCAATTGACATGACGCATCTGAAAGCTGGGTTTCATGCGCCTGTGCTTGATGCACAATCCAGCTTTCGCGCCATTCTAAACCTGTCTCTTATACACATCTGACGCTGCCGACGAATAGAGAGGTGTAG
>CAJXVF010000316.1 GCA_913060845.1 uncultured Alphaproteobacteria bacterium
CCTCTCTATTCGTCGGCAGCGTCAGATGTGTATAAGAGACAGGCGTGACACCGCGTCGACCCATAAGGCTGTGATACGTTTCCCAGTATTCCCGGTATCGGTCATCTTGTTCCGGGTTGATGATGTCATAATCGACATCTTTGGTTAGCCGAAGCCCCAGTCGTTCAATGCGCACTTCAACAACCGGGGGACGCCCGATCAGGATTGGTCGCGCGATGCCTTCATCAATTGCAGCCTGGGCGGCGCGCAGCACGCGTTCGTCCTCGCCGTCTGCAAAGATCACGCGTTTCACCTCTTCACGAGCGCGCTCGAAGACCGGTTTCATCATTAAGCCAGAACGGAATACGAAGGTGTCGAGGCGCTGGCGATAGGCCTTGAAATCTGTGATCGGACGAGTGGCGACGCCGCTCTCAACAGCCGCCTTTGCGACCGCTGGCGCGATCTCCAGAATCAGCCTGGGATCAAACGGTCGCGGGATGATGTAATTTTGACCGAACGACAGCGCTTCGCCGCCATAGGCCCGTTGGGCGTCTTCAGACTGCTCCTGCATCGCGAGGCCGGCAATCGCCTCAACCGCAGCCAGCTTCATGCTTTCATTAATTTCCGTTGCCCGTACATCCAATGCACCGCGAAAAATGAATGGAAAGCAGAGGACGTTATTGACCTGGTTTGGATAGTCAGATCGGCCAGTGGCGATAATTGCATCCGGCCTAGCGACGCGGGCCTCGTCTGGATCGATCTCAGGATTCGGGTTGGCAAGTGCTAGAATGAGCGGGTCCGGTGCCATATCTCGCAACATATCCGGCTTTAAAACGCCCGCTGCTGAGAGGCCCATGAAGATATCAGCGCCGGGGATGACCTCGGCCAACGTGCGCTTATCGGTTGGTTGGGCATAGGCAGCCTTCCATTCGTCTATTTCCTGCTGGCGACCCTCAAACACCACGCCAGCGATGTCCGTCACCCAGATATTCTCACGGCGGAGACCGAGAGCGCAGAGCAAATTAAGGCAGGCGATAGATGCCGCCCCTGCGCCGGAAGCGACAAGCTTTACGTTCGCAGGGTCTTTTTTGACGAGGCGCATGGCGTTCAAGACTGCTGCCGCCACGATGATTGCCGTTCCGTGTTGGTCGTCATGGAACACCGGAATGTTCATGCGGCTGCGTAATTCTTTTTCAATTACAAAGCATTCTGGCGCTTTGATGTCTTCAAGGTTGATACCGCCAAATGTGGGTTCAAGGGCGGCCACCACATCGCAGAACCGTTCTGGGTCCAGCGCATCGACCTCAATATCAAAGACATCGATCCCGGCGAACTTCTTGAAAAGAACAGCCTTACCTTCCATCACAGGCTTAGAGGCCAGCGGCCCAATCGCGCCAAGGCCCAGTACTGCTGTGCCATTGGTAATCACGCCGACCAAGTTACCGCGCGCTGTCAGTGCAGCTGCTTCCGCCGGGTCCTCGACGATGGCTTCACAAGCGGCTGCAACGCCGGGCGAATACGCCAGGGCCAGGTCACGCTGGGTGCCGAGCGGCTTGGTGGCATGAATGGCCAATTTCCCGGCGGGCTCACGACGATGATAGGCTAGGGCGGCGTCACGAATATTTTCGGGCAAGGGCGGGTGCTCCAGGCGGTGTGATCCAGCTTGGGATGACCATATGCGCCTCTAACAACGTTCGAAAGCAATTGTTTCACAAGGCGGAGTGGGACGGTATGATGCCTCAGCACACTGGATTGGAGTTCCCGAATGCCCCGACTGCCATCTGACTACGGCGGACAGCCCGCAGGCGCGATTGACCAAAGCGAATATACACCGACGGATTTCGACAAACGCGTGGACGCCATGCGGATTCTCATGGGTGAGTTTGATCCCGCCATGTCGTCAGATGTATCGCGGCGGACGCAAGAGGAATTGCCGCAGAATATGTATGACAACAGCCCTTATTATGGGCGCTGGCTGCTCGGCCTTCACAAGACTTTGGTCGAGCGCGGGCATTTGACAGCGGATGAGGTCAAAGACCGGGTCGCGGCTTTAAAAGCGGGCTGAGAGAAAACTCTCTTCGTCTAACTTGCTTTCTTAAACTATCTTAGTGCCGTCGAAGGGCTACTGAACCATGCTTGAATTGCTGTCAAACCCCGATGTTTGGCTGAGCTTTGCGACGCTTGCTGCACTCGAAGTTGTTCTTGGCATCGACAATCTGGTGTTCATATCCATCGTCGCTGACAAGCTGCCGAAGGAACAGCAAGCGCGCGCCCGCCAGATTGGTTTGATGGCGGCACTTGGCATGCGCATATTAATGCTGCTTGGCATCACCTGGATTGTCGGCCTAACGGAGCCAGTGTTTACAGTATCCGGGTTCGAGGCGTCTTGGCGGGATATCATTCTGCTCGGCGGTGGCATTTTTCTGCTGGTCAAAGGCACGCTTGAAATTCACCATACTGTTGAAGGCGATGGAAACCATGGGGGGCCCAAGAAAGCATCAGCGACGTTCCTGATGGCCGTCGGGCAGATCATGGTGCTGGACTTGGTCTTTTCTCTCGACTCGATCATCACAGCTGTTGGCATGACGGACCAGATTGAAGTGATGATCGCCGCTGTCGTGTTTGCCATTTTGGTTATGCTGTTTGCAGCCAGCCCAGTCAGCGCCTTCATTCATGAGCACCCGACAACGAAAATGCTGGCGCTATCATTCTTGCTTCTGATTGGTATGTCGCTCATCGCGGATGGTCTGCATTTCCATATCCCGCGCGAATATCTCTACTTCGCCATTGCCTTCTCGATCATCGTTGAGGGGCTGAACTTGCTTGCTAAGGCATCTAAGCGCCGGAAGGCAGAAGCGCGGGCGAATAGCGACCAGTAGAAGCTACTGCCCACCACAGCATCCAGCGGCCTGCCTCACTTTGACGACAGGCGCGCTGGTGCTATTCCAAGACCTCTTCTTTAGCCCTTTTCAGCGTATGGTGGGGGCTGGAAGTAGCGTGGAATTTTGCCGATTTTGGTCATATCGACTTCCAGGAGCGTTGGTCCGTCATGGTCGATGGCTGCTTTGAGTTGCGGGCCCATTTCGGCCTCTGACTCGACCCGGAAGTAGGGCAGGTCCGCCAGCGCAGCTAGGCCTTTCAAGTCAGGCCCAATCGGGTCCGCGAAGTAGTGGCGACCGCCATAGAGCGTGTCCTGGATGTCTTTGATGACGCCGTAGCCGCCGTCGTTGAAAATCACGATTGCGACGTCTGGCTTTTCCTGGGTCGCGGTCCAAAGCTCCGTCATGTTGAGGTAGAACCCGCCATCGCCGGTGATCGCAACAGTTTTCGCACCGCCAGCGCCGAATGCAGCGCCGATGCCGAACTGGAAGCCGGGCCCAATGGCAGCGCCGACGGGGTAGATGTTCTGTTCAGGCTTATCCAGCTTCAGAAGGCGATTGCCCCACGTTGTGTTGCTCATGGTGACATCGCGCACCCAGTAGCAATCGTCGGGCATGGCTTCGCGGAAGATTTGCGGGAAGTTCAAATATGGACCGAGGTGCTTACGATAGTTGGCTTCGGTCTCTTCCCGACAGGCCGCAAGGTCGCTGGCCCAGTCATCGGCCACTTGGAGTTTGCCTTCGAGCCTATCAGCAAGTTCATTCAGTGCGGCTTCGGCATCCCCAATGTGGAAATGCTCGACTGCATATGTCCGCCCACAGGCGCTTGGATCAACGTCGATCTGCGCGCGTCGAGCGGGCAGTTTCAAGCCAAGGTCTTTTGTTTCATGGCCGCGCACACGCCCGCCCGCGATCAACATGAAATCCACGGTCTCGTAGAATTTCTCTACTTCCGGCGTTGCTTGGAATGCGCCCAGTGTCATTGGGTGTGTTTCAGGAATGACCGCGCGGCCATTCACAGATGTCACGACGCCAAAGCCCATATCGACAAGCCGTTGGACTGCAGCACCCGCATAGCGCGCACCAGCGCCGCACCAAAGCATCGGACGCTTGGCGCTCGCTGCCATATCTGCCAATGCATCAAGGCTACGAGCATTACCTGCATCGCCCGCAGGTGGAGCGATGACGAGATTATCCAGCATTGCAGGGCGCGTGATTTTCGCCCTTTGCACGTCAATCGGGATTTCAACTGATACAGGGCCCATGGGCGGGGTCAGCGCTTCCCTGGCGGCTTTCATCAGCACGCCAAGCGCCATTTCTGGGGCACGGATGCGGTATGCTGATTTACTGGTGCTTTTCAGCATGCCCAGCTGGTCCATGACATCGTGGACCGCACCCTGTTCCTTATCCATATTGGCAGTTGCAGTTTGGCCTGTCAGGTGAATGACGGGGGAGCTGTCTCTTATACACATCTCCGAGCCC
>CAJXVF010000317.1 GCA_913060845.1 uncultured Alphaproteobacteria bacterium
GAGATGTAGAGAGGTCTCGTGGGCTCGGAGATGTGTATAAGAGACAGACCTGAAAGACTTCCCTCTGGAACGCCACGTCCGCGACGTCCGCGTGCACCAAATCCTGGAAGGCACCAACGAAATCATGCGCGTGATCATCGCCCGCAAACTGCTGGATAAGGCGAGGGCCTCAGCATGACCGAAAACATTCTGTTTGAAGAGCGAGGCGGGCTACGGCTTATCACGTTGAACCGGCCTAAAGCGCTGAATGCTATTTCCTTGGCGATGGTGCGAGCCATGGCAGAGAAGCTAGCGGCTTGGGCTGAGGATGCCGCCGTTCAATCCGTGATGATCCTGGGTGCGGGCGGCAAAGCGTTCGCGGCGGGTGGGGATATCCAGAAGCTGTTTGATGAAATGACAGCCGGGGACATGACTTACCCGCAAGCGTTCTTTGGCGAGGAATACCGGCTCAATAACGTCATCAAGACATATCCGAAGCCGTATATCGCACTCTACAACGGCATTGTTATGGGCGGCGGGGTTGGCGTTTCGGTGCATGGTGGACATCGGATCGCAACGGATGCAACGACCTTCGCAATGCCGGAAACGGGCATTGGCTTCTTCCCGGATGTTGGCGGCACCTACTTCCTGCCGCGTCTTAAGGATGGCCTCGGCCAATATATGGCGCTGACAGGCGGCAGGCTCGACGGCGGCGATTGCGTCGCTGAAGAGCTGGCGGATGCCTACCTTCCGGTCACGAAGACGGATGCGTTGATTGCAGCACTGGCGGAGGCATCGTCAGAAGGTGTATCCGCCGCCATTCAAAGCGTTGCTGAACCAGCGCCCACTGGCCGCCTAGCCGGGAATCGGGCGGATGTGACTGCCGCATTCGACCAGCCCAGCTTAAATGCCGTGCTGGAAGCCCTTACCGCCAGCGACAGCGAATGGGCGGCGAAGCAGATGAAGGCGCTTCGCTCCAAGTCTCCGCTCTCAGTCGCTCTCGCGTGGGAGCAGTTGGAGCGCGGCGCAAAGCTCGATTTCGAAGGGTGTCTAACCCTCGAATACCGGATCGCGCTTAAATCCTTCCAGATGGGGGAGTTTCGCGAAGGCGTGCGCGCCCTTATCGTAGATAAAGACAACCAACCGAAGTGGCGCGACGCCCGCATTGAAGACGTTGCACCCTCTGACGTTCAAGCCCATTTCGAGGCGCAAGAAATCGGCGACCTCACATTCTAGATCAGTTGTAACGGAGAATAGCATCATGGCCCGTATCGGATTTATCGGCGTCGGCAATATGGGTGGACCAATGTCTGCCAATCTTTCAAAAGCGCAGCATCAGGTGCGGGCGTTCGACCTGTCGCCAGAAGCCGTCGCAGCAGCGGAAGCGGCGGGCGCTACGGCAGCCCCAACGGTCGCGGAGGCTGTGAAGGACGCCGAAATCGTCGTCACCATGCTCCCCGCCGGTGCCCATGTGCGCGAGGTCTATATGGGCGAGAACGGTATTTTCGCGAATGCCCCAAAAGGCACTCTGTTCATCGATAGCTCCACCATCGACGTCGCGACCAGCCGCGAAGTGGCTGCTGCTGCAGAGGAAGCCGGGTTCGCAATGCTGGATGCCCCCGTATCTGGCGGTACTGGCGGTGCGGAAGGCGGCACGTTGACGTTCATGGTCGGCGGTGATGCCGATGCGTTTGAGCGCGGCGCCAAAGCCTTCGACGCCATGGGCAAAACCATCGTTCATTGTGGCAGTGCGGGTGCGGGCCAAGCCGTCAAAGCCTGCAACAACATGATGCTCGCGATCTCCATGATCGGCGTCGCTGAAGGTTTTAACTTGGCGGATGCGCTCGGGATTGACCGGCAGATCGTCTACAATGTCTGCTCCACCGCGACGGCATCTTCCTGGGCTTTGAACACCTACTGCCCCGTCCCTGGCCCAGCGCCAGCTTCCCCCGCCAACCGGGATTATCAGGCTGGATTCACGGCGGACATGATGCTGAAAGACCTTCGCCTCGCCCAGGATGCGGCCCAGAAAGCAGGCGTCTCCACGCCGCTAGGCTCAGAAGCCCAAGCGCTGTTCGCCCTCTTCTCCAATATGGGCAGCGGCGCCAAGGACTTCTCCGGCATTATTGAAATGCTACGCGGCAAGGTCTGACACTAATGGCGAAGCGTCCGAACATCTTGATGATCATCATGGATCAGCACAGGCCCGATCTGATGGGTTATGGCGGCAATTCAGTTGTTCGGACACCGAACCTGGATCGGCTCGCCAGCCAATCCATGAACTTCGAGAACGCCTATGTGGCGAACCCGATTTGCATGCCGAACCGATCCACAATGTTCACCGGACGCATGCCGTCACTACACGGCAGCCGCTATAACGGCATCCCCCTGGATGCACGCGCGCAGACGTTCCCGCGCGTGCTCAAAAATGCGGGATATCACACCGCCCATATCGGCAAATGCCATCTGCAGAATATGGGGAGTTCGCCGGAGCAATTGGCAAAGGCACTCCCAGACCTGCCGGACCAAGATGCCCGCCATGATGACCTGACAGACGGCTGGGATCGCTATGAGGATGTACAGCGTCACGAAGCCGAATGGGTGGATATGCCCGACGATTATTACGGCTTCTCGCAGGTAGATCTATCGGTCGGCCATTCCGATGGCTGCACCGGCCACTACTATCATTGGGCTAAGGCTAAAGGTTTCGATTTAGCCGATTTGCGCGGTGCCAAAAACGCCATTGAGGTCTCCGACCCGGCAGTACATGTCTGGCGAACGTCCGTCCCTGAAGAGGTCTATCCAACCGCATACATCACGGAACGGACCCAAGACTACATCAAGACCCACGCCGCCGAACGCGCCGATGCGCCGTTCTTCGCCGTTTGCTCCTACCCAGATCCACACCATCCATTCACGCCGCCCGGCAAGTATTTCGACATGTTCGACCCAGCAGACATGCCAATGCCGGAAACGTTCAACGTCGCTCACGAAAATTCCACACCGCAATACAAGCGCATGCTGAAAAAACGTGGCCAACCGCTGCGTGCCCACGTCAACCCGTTCTCCCCGACTGAAGCCGAATATCGTGAAATGGCCGCCCGCGCTTATGGCATGATCGCTATGGTCGATGACGGCATTGGCCGGGTGCTGAAGACGTTGGAAGAATCTGGCCTCGCAGACGACACCATCGTCATCTTCACGACAGACCACGGTGATATGTTCGGCGACCACGGCATGATGCTGAAAGGTGCCATGCATTACGATGGCTGCATTCACGTACCACTGCTCATTAAAGCGCCAGGGAAAGAAGCCGGGGTCAGCCAATCGCTCGTCGGCTCGCTTGATCTAGCGGCGACAGCATTATCGCTCGCTGGTGCCGAAGGCTATCAAGGCCTGCAGGGCCACGACCTGACACCGCTGCTGGATGACCCGTCCATCACGCCGCGCGACTCTGTGTTGATTGAGGAAGATCAGGTCCATGACATGGTCCACACCGGCAAGTCACTGCGCATGCGCACGCTAGTAACTGATGCTGCCCGCCTTACCGTCTATGACGGCCTGGTCCACGGCGAGTTGTTTGACCGCGTGAATGATCCAAACGAAATGCGGAACCTGTATGGACAACCAGAAGGTGCCGCACTCCAAGCGGAGATGACCACGCGTCTGGCCCAAGCAATGATGTCCCACGCCGACCACAGTCCGCGCCCTACTGCGTTCGCTTGATGCAGGACAGCGCCGACGGAACCTATTTTGACGGCGTGACGGCAGAAGGCCACGAGGCCTATCTGCTATTGGCTGGCGACTATCTGATGATCACGCCAGAAGGCTTCGGTGCCGTCTATTGGCCTCTTGATGATATCGCGACAGCCCATGATGTGCGGCGCGGACATCTCCGCTTACAAAACGCCAATGATCCAGATGCGCGGCTGATCGTAGAGGACACAGATACCGCCGCTGCCCTACGTCACCGTGCGCCATGGCTCGATACACGCCATGGCCGGCGGCACGGGCATATCAGCCGGCGGAAACGTATTCTTGGCGCGATCGTAGCAACAGCGCTGCTGGCGCTGGCAGCACTCGAAGGCCTGCCGCGCTTGGCGACTTTGGCGCCAGCGGAATGGCTTGCTCCATTCGGTGAAAGCGTGCGCACCCAGGTTGCCTATGGCATGGGCAAAGGCTATTGTGATGCCCCCGAAGCCGAAGCCGCCGGGCGGCGTTTGCTAACCCTGCTTGCCGATGCAACGGGCGAAGATGTGGGCGGCATCAATTTGCGCTTTGCTGCGGGGGATGTGATCAACGCCTGTCTCTTATACACATCTCCGAGCCCACGAGACCTCTCTACATCTCGT
>CAJXVF010000318.1 GCA_913060845.1 uncultured Alphaproteobacteria bacterium
GTATAAGAGACAGGCATCGGACCCCGCGTGCAGCACGGTTCCTTTCGGAACGCCGACGGCGTTGGCGTTGAAGATTTTCTCAACTGCGGTCAAGCCTTGGCCCGGGTTCGACACAATTTTGGACGGCGCGAAGACTGGCTTTAGCGCGATGCCGAGCGTTTCGGCGGCGAAGACCTGCAACTTCTTTCCGAAATCAATTGCGTAGGAGCCGCCAGCCTTCATGAACTCAATAGACTGTGGCGAGAACGCGGAGGAAACGTCAGCGAATTCCTGGGAGCCATCCTCACTCGTGAGCTTCTGTGTCTTCGTGTTGATGGTCAGGGTCGTGCCCGTTGCGACGGAGTATTTTTCTTCGAGGATCGGGTTCCCATCATTGTTCACAATGACTTTCCCGTTGTCATCGACTTTCTTGACCCAGTTTTTTAGATCAAGGCCAATACCGCCGGTAACGCCCACGGTCGTCTGGAAGATCGGCGAAATGCCGTTGGTGCCAGCGACAACCGGTGCAAGATTAACGAAGGGCACGTACGGACTAGCCTGCTCCCCCATCCAAAGGGCGACATTGTTCACGCCGGACATCCGGGAAGACCCAACACCCATGGTGCCTTTCTCAGCGATCATCATCATCCGTTTGCCGGGATGCTGAAGTTTCAGCGCTTGGATTTCTTTTTGCGCTCTTTTCGAGATGAAGCTCTGGCCATGCAATTCACGGTCAGCACGGGAATGCGCTTCGGCACCCGGCGACATCAGATCCGTAGAGATATCGCCTTCAGCCGCAACATATGTGACGAGTTGAATTTCTTCCTCGATCTCCGGGAGATTGGTGAAGAACTCTGCATTGGCGTAGCTTTTAAGAATGTCCTCGGCGAGCGCATTGCCTGCCTTATAGGCGGCCTCAAGCCGGTTGGTATCTGCCTCGTACAGGAACACCTGCGTCTTCAGGACATCGGCTGCGCTCTTTGCAATACCGGCATCGTCACCGAGCGCTAGATTGAGCAGGGCCTCGACAGAAGGCCCGCCTTTCATGTGGGAAAGCAATTCAAACGCAAATTTCGGCGTGATCTCTTCGACCACAGCCTCGCCGCGAATGATTTCTTCCAGGAACTGCGCCTTAACGACCGCAGCACTGGTCGTCCCAGGCAGGGTGTTGTAGATAAAAAACTTGAGTGACGCTTCACGGTGTTCGTTACCCGTATCCTTGATCTGTGTGATCAACTCCGAAACGAGGGCTCTGTCCTCAATTGGCTTGGGATGTAGGCCTTGCATTTTACGGTCTTCAATTTCGGCCAAATAGTCGGAGTACAAGCTCATCGGTGTCTCACAGTTCTGGGTTTCTCAAAATTCGAGGAATAGCTCGCCTAATCTCAGCGCGCTCGTAGCATGCTCTTTGTCAAAGATTGGTATAGCAGGACAGAGCTTGCAAGGCGAGATCGTCAACCGGTCAGCGCTGCGGCGCGTGCCCGTGCACCGCGAAGCACCAAGGCCAAGTCGTTGCCCGCGAGCACAAGATTCAAACCCAGCCCCAGATATTTCGCAGCCAACGCATCATCACCGACACCGCCGAACCCGGCAGCCTTTCCGTGCTTGTGTGCGGCCGCTGCAACGGCTTCCAGGCTCTCGAGCATTCGCGGGTGATCGTACTGGGCAGGAATGCCGAGCTCGAACGTCAGATCACTGCATCCGACGAACAGGCAGTCAACGCCGTCAACGGCGGCAATGGCATCAGCATTGGCGATGGCCAATTCGGACTCGATCATCACGACCACAATCGTTTCCCGGTTGAGGATGGCTGCCGCCTCGTCAAAAGTGCGCGGTTCGTAGCCGAGTGCCGGAAATGCTCCTGGCACGGACCTTTCACCGATCGGAGCGAAGCGGCTCGCCCGTGCGATTGCGGCGGCTTGCTCAGGCGTGTCTACATGGGGTGCGATCACGCCCATGGCGCCATTGGAAAGAGCACGATTGATCGGGGCGGCATCGTGCCCCGGCACGCGGACTAGCGGGCAAATACCGGCCTCAATCGATGCGAGCGCCATCTGGCTCAATGTGTCGAACGACATCGTGCCGTGCTCGAGGTCGAGGAACAGCCAGTTGTAACCAGCGTCCCTAGCGATGGCCGGCATATCGGTGGTGCGGGCCAGTCTTAGGCTCATGCCCAGACAGGGGCGCCTGTGGCAAGGGTGTGACGGAAGGTGAAATTAGGCACCATTCTCGATTCCCTATCCATGTTCTAACAGGGCAGTACTGCCCCGGAGTCAATGAGGCGGCTAGTTTGGCTGAGGTTGCCAATTTCATTCAAGGGCCACCGTCTTCCGCCATCGAGCATCGTTCACGCTGTCACGCTCTCGGTCTGCGATGTCGAGCAGTTGCTCGCTAGACGCAGTCTCGGCCTCGACGTTATGGTGATCTGAGAAGGTCGTCCTGGCGCCCATTATTGGGACTAGGCCTAACATTGTGAGGATAAGGTCATCGAATTTCAGCTCGAAAACATTGGGCTCCTGCGGGTGAGCCAGACTCCCCGCGCAAGCCAGATTGTCTGAGATGGCAATACGTCTTGCTCCGATAGCATCGGACCTTAGCAGCGATAACGGTTGGCAGGCGCTGCTCGAAGCACCACCGCCCGCTGTTCGCCTTACCAGTGAAAAGCGCTGCAGGACTGCTGTGATCGGCGCCGGCATTTGTGGTCTTTCGACGGCTCGTCGGCTGGGCGAGCTATGCCCGGACGACGATATCGTCCTTGTCGACGCCGCGCGGGTTGGGGACGGTGCTTCCGGCCAGAATGCTGGCTTTCTTTTCAACATGCACACCCACGGCCTAGTGAAACGCCATGACGTGCTGGAACGGAACGCCAAGCTTTGGAGCGCCGGCCTGGCTGACCTTCGACGGATCGTTAGCGAGCATCAAATTCAGTGTGACTGGAGTGATTGGGGGCGTCTTTATGGTTCGGCTGGACCGGACGGCGAGCGCCATGTCGACTTTCTGGCCGAAACGCTGGACGCTTTAGGCCTGCCTTACAAGCGTCGCGACCATGAGCAGATGAGTGCTGATCTCGGCACAGACTTCTACCTGCGTGGTCTGCATGTTCCAGGCAATGCAATGGTCAATCCAGCAGCGATGGTCCGCGGCCTTGCGCGCGCCTTGCCGGTAAACGTTTCCCTATTCGAGGATACGCCTGTCGTCGAGCTTAATCGGGAGGGTGCAGGGTTCCGGTTGAAGACGCCAGAAGGTGAGATCGTTGCTGACCGCATCGTCGTCACGGCTGGCGTGTTTATGCGCCGTTTTGGCATTGCGCGCGGCCGTTATGTGCCGCTGGGGTTGTTCGCTATCTTGACGGAACCGTTGAGCGCAAAACGGCGCAACCAGATGAAAGCCGGTGCCGAATTTGGCCTGCTGCCGACCGCCGCCAACGGTGCCACCGTTCGCCTGACACGGGACGGTCGGATATTCATGCGGAACATCTCCCGCTATGCGCCGGACGGGCCGCCGCGCGAAGCTTTGGCCCAGATCATGTCGCTTCAGTTAGAGCAGGCGCTCGCTAAGCGCTGGCCTGAATTCGATGACCTAAAGATCGCTCACCGGTGGGGTGGTGCCATGGCGTTCACCGGGAATGACGGTGCTATTTTTGGAGAAACGGCGCCCGGGATTTTTGCGCTGTTAAGCAACGACGTTTCGCCCATGACGCGCGGTGCGGCGGCGGGACGACTGCTCGCTGAGCATATGGAAGGGATCGACAGCGACCTGCTCGCCATCCAGATGGATTATCCGGAAGCTAGTCGATTGCCGCCGCGGCCCTTCTTGGACCTCGGCGTCGCCTGGAAGCTTCGCAAGGTTCGTAAGGCAGGTGCGGGCGAGTTCTAATCGGCCGGCCCCAAAGTTATCGTGATCTGGCCCTTTGCGTTCGACGAAATGGCGCTTAAGGAATTGCAGATATTTCTCTGCCAACAGCGTGGGCACTAGCTAAATACTCAAGCAGAAAACTTACACCTGCCGTCCCGAAGACGGGGTGAGGCCGGCATGGAGGTGAGGGTGTCAAGCGTCTGCTGGCGTTTGCTTCCAACCACGCCACCGTCCACAAGAACCCCACTTCAACCATCACATCGTCAGTCGCGATATCCGCAAATAGTCGTGGCCTGCCATCAGGGCTGAATGGCAACCATGTCGCCGCCTGCACCACAGGCAATGCGGAATTGCTGAGACCCTTTGATACGGGTCTAACAACACTGACATCACCTTTGGCTATTTTGGGAGCTGAAAGTTCTATGGGAGATTTGGTATACCCGGAGTCATAGAGAAGCCGAATTTGATGGCTTGACCTTTATGTTTGAAG